>JBBSFA010000273.1:0-5390 GCA_038239185.1 Elainellales cyanobacterium
ACGCCGCCGTTCACGGGACCTAACAAAAAGGGGGTTTGCTGACAGGCTTTGATGATCTTAGCGGGATATCTTGGCATCATCGGCGTTAGGACATGCACCACATCAAATTCGCCGTTCAATACGTTTGCTTTGAATAATTTATAGACTTTTTGATTGAATTCCCCATACACCGGATAGGCAATGGCATTCATCAGCGGCCAATTTGTTTTGCCCTTAAAGACGATCGAGGCAACTAAATTGATAAAGTCGTAATAGCGGCTAACCGCTTTACTTTCAGTAATATAGACTACATTTGAGATACCAGGAACTTTCTCTAAGGCGGCTCGGTTGCGTTCATGTGTCACTAACGTAATAGTGGCTCTATCTTTAAGTTGTTCATAATAGTTCCAAGCCTCTAACGGAACGGAGAACCAGTCAGGGTTACACTGTTCCATAACCAGTAATATTCTTAGCTTTTTTGAACGAGTTGACTGCATAAACCTAACTCCAAAACTGTGGTTGATTTAAGTGTTCTGTAACTTTTAGCACTCTTATGTTGCTTCTCTTTGCGATGGAAAAACAATTAAAAAGTAGCGTAATTTACTTTTTAACTGAAATTTCTGAAACGATTGCTTTGCATCATAGCCAGTACAACACAATCCTCACTTTTGTTTCCGTTTGATGAAGGAGAAAGTTTATCAACTGTTTATAAATAAAAAGCTTTTACAAAAATGGTTAGTTAAAAAATTTATGAAGAGAGCCTGATTGCAAGCCGTAAAATCAATTCTTCCTTCATCAAAAAATCCGCCATGTTTTGTCTCACTTCCATTCACTATCAGCAAATTACTCGCCACGCTGAACGTGCCTATCCGGAAGAGTGCTGTGGCATTCTATTGGGGACGATCGATCGCCAAGCCAACCAAACCCAGTTGGTCGAGATTCTCGAAACTGAAAATGTCTGGAGCGAAGCCGCGATCGCCGCGCTAGCGATCGATTTTCCTGAAATCGCGGTTTCCCAGCGGCAGGATGATCCGTCCCGTCGCGATCGCTACTGGATTGATCCGCAAGCGCTACTAGAAGCTCAGAAAACTGGACGCGATCGCGGGTTGCAGGTGATTGGAATCTATCATTCTCATCCAGATCATCCGGCGATTCCTTCAGAATGCGATCGACAGTTGGCATGGGCGGAATATGTTTATGTGATTGTGTCGGTATCGCAGGCTGAAGCGATCGATTTTCAGTGCTGGCGGCTGGACGAACAGCGGCAATTTCTATCAGAAACTATAATCAAATCTCTATAATCAGACGAGACTGCTATGAGCAAACGGGTTGGCATTATTGGGGGGGGACAACTGGCTTGGATGATGGCAGCGGCTGCCCAAAAGTTAGAGTTGCAGCTCATCATTCAGACTGCCTCTGCCACCGATCCGGCAGTGTCGATCGCCGCCCACACCCTTTACGCGCCGATCGATGATGCGATCGCGACGGCTGAATTGGCGACCGCCTGCGATCTAATCACCTTTGAAAATGAGTTTGTCGATCTAAAGGCGTTGGCTGGGCTGGAGCAGCAAGGAGTGCTGTTTTATCCACAGTTGCGATCGCTGGCTCCTTTGCTGGATAAATATGAGCAGCGATGCTATCTGCAACAGTTAGGACTCCCTACGCCGAAGTTTATGCCAGTCGGCACAGACTTAGCAGCTCTAGAAACAGCCTTAGCAGCGCTAGAAACAGCCTTCGGATTTCCGGTGGTGCTGAAGGCGCGTCGTCTGGGCTACGACGGACAGGGGACATTGATCGTCAAAGATCCGCAGAGCTTAGCCGCTCACCTTTCGCCGCCTCGTCCTGACACCTGGCTGCTGGAGGAATTTATCCCCTTCGATCGCGAATTGGCAGTGATGGCAGCGCGATCGCGGAGCGGCGAAGTTGTTGTGTATCCGGTGGTGGAAACCCAGCAGGTGAATCAGGTTTGTCGGCGCGTCTTTGTGACTGAAGATTTTGGCAATTCAGTGGTGGAACAGGTGCGATCGATCGCTACGCAACTGCTCGATCGGCTCGACTATGTGGGCATCATGGGCATCGAGTTCTTCCTGACTCGCGACGGCAGAGTGTTGATCAACGAGACCGCGCCTCGCACCCATAACTCTGGGCACTACAGCCTGGATGCCTGCGAAACGTCGCAGTTTGAGCAGCAGCTTCGGGCAGTCTGTGGCTTGCCGCTGGGCAGTCCTGCGCTCAACTGTGCAGGGGCGGTCATGGTAAATCTGCTGGGCAACGAGGCGACTGAAAGTGACTATCTTGAGCAGCGACAGCAGCTAGCAGCCCTGCCGCGATCGCATGTCTATTGGTACGGCAAGGCTGCACGTCCAGGACGAAAGCTGGGACATGTGACTTTGCGGCTAGACGAAGGTGAAGGGCGATCGCAGGTGGAAGCCTTGGCGAAAACGGTAGAGAAAATTTGGTACGGCGAGGAGCCGATGGGGTAAGGCTTTCCAAAAGCCCAAGGCTCCATCCAGATCCCTGATTTCTCATATCACTTTAACCGCGCTGCTCTGACTGCGGCAGCAGATAAATTAAGCCAGAAATCAAAGTTAGTGCTACAGCCAGCCAGAAGGCTGCTAGACCTAGCTGAGAACTTGCCGCCGAAAGCTGATCTAAAGGCGCAATCAAAAGCGCGATCGCCACAATCTGCGATACCGTCTTCAACTTTCCCCAAACGTTTGCGCCTGAAATCTTGGTTTGATTCACCCGCCATCCGGCGATCGTTAGCTCCCGTGCCAGGATTAAAAATACGCCCCAGGCGGGCACTTGACCCACCTGAATCAGCATTAGTAAGGGCGCTAGCACCAGCAGTTTATCCACCAGCGGATCGAGAAATTTGCCCAAGTCTGTGACTTGATTGAGCCGCCGCGCCAAATAGCCATCTAGCCAGTCGGTTCCAGCAGCCACCAGAAAAACTGCCAGCGCGATCCAGCGAGTCTGCTGCGTCGGTTGATCGAGCAGATACAGGAGCAGCGGCACTCCGAGCAGACGGGAGAAGGTGATCCAGGTGGGAAGGTTCATGTCAATTGGCTTGGGTTTGGACGGTTAGCACCTGCGGCGGTGTGGCATCGGGCGGATACAGGAAGGTGAATTCAACTAGCCGTCGATCGCCGGGTGGCATGACCAAAGTTACCAGCGGTTCGCCCTGCTGTCCGCGTCGCTGGACGAGGTGAAAATAGCGGGTTTGGGGCAGATGGCGATCGTCGGGATAGCGGAAGCGAACCGTGCCTCGGAAGTAAGTCTGGGTGGGCAAGGGATCGAAAAACCGCAGCCCGTTTTCCGACAGTCTATCTTCTTTGATGGGCGTTTGGACGGTCAAAGTCACGGTTTGGGGGCGATCGGTGGGGTTGTGCAGCGGCAGCGATAAATCGTACTCAATGCCGTAATTGCCATGCGCTTCGTAAGCTGTGTCGGGATAGCGCACCAGCAGCGGCGCGGTTTGGCTTTGTCCGCTGCCTAGTCTGCCTCGCGCCAATGTGCTGAGTCCGTAAGAGAAAGCAGATCCGGCACTGGGAATTGCTAGATCGGGGCGTTGAGCATCGGTCAGGTTTGCTTGCCAAATTGTGCCCCGTGCTACTCCAGCCACGCGACCGTAGACAATTTGATTCGTGGGCAAAACGCTGTCTCGCACCGAAGGAACTACGTCTCGAACGCTAGACAAACTGCCGTCTTCCAGCAGCGATCGCCACTCTTCCAAAGTGGGTGGGCGTTCACTGCCGTCGGGATTCTGACGCGCTAGCAGTGCGAGACTGGCAAGATAAACTGTGCCGTTGCTGCGGAGCCGCATTAGGGTCGATCGCCCGTTCAGCGGCGGCGTTAATGTCCGGACGGGAATCGGCAGATTCATCAGCATCCGGTATTCGTGCGGCGGAATCGTCAGCGTTGGCGGAAAGTCGGGTTGGCGTTTGCCTCGCAAAATGTCGCTCATGACGCGATTGCCTGGACCGGCGTAAACTGTGCCGTCGGCGTTGTCCAGCACTGGGGCAAGCTGGATAAATGGCGCATCGGGCTGGCTTAGATAGCTGGCGGCTTGGAGCGTTTGTAGGGTGACGGGGCGATCGCCTGGATTGTAAACAATGATGCCTAAGTAGAGGCTGGTCAGGTTATCTGTGATTGCCTGAAACGCGTGGTGGGCAAAGACATCAAACTCGCCGCTGAAGGGAAAATTCAAATGCGCTGCCGGATCATGCTTGCCCGCTGGCGGAAATGTCGAGAGCAGAATTCCTTCTGTTTTGACTAGCTCTGGACTGTTGCTGTTGAAGACAGGCACTTGATTCAAATGTCCGGGCAGCGATCGAACCGTTTGGGGCTGAACCAGTTCTTGGGCTGGGGGGACTGAAGTCGGGGCTTGAGCCAAAAGAGGCAGCGGGAGGAACACAAGCATGAGTTAGATGAAGCCAGCGCGGCTTATTAGGCTAGCAAAGCCTATCTTAGGTTAAACTGGGATCTTGCGAATTTTCATTGCGCAAATTTTGATTCTGCCGCTTTAATTTTACGAGCCTCTACCCATCCTTACCGCTCCTATGGCAATCCGCCCCGCTCCAAAATTACGATCGCCTGCTCCACTGCGATCGCGCAGTTGGGCGATTGCTCAGTTGCCAGGACTCACCGCTGAGGATCTGGCTTTGCTGGCTGCTCACGGTATCCAAACTACCCAACAGCTCTTGCAGCAGACTAAAACGATCGCGCAACAGCAAGCGCTAGCGACTCAGATGCAAATTCACCTGCATCATGTGACTAAGTGGAGGGCGCTGGCGGATTTGGCGCGTGTGCCTGCGATCGGCTGTCAGTATTGCGGGTTGCTGCTGCACGCTGGAATTAGCAGTCCGGTTCAGCTTGCCCAAATGCCGATGTCTCGCCTGTATCAGCAGATTCTCAAGCTGCACATTGCCTTGATGCAAACTCAGGAGAGTTGTCCGACTTTGGGAGAAGTTTCGCAGTGGGTTGAACAAGCTAAACAGCTTAGTAGATAACTTGGCTTGATAACAAGATCCCCGGATTTTTTGGAGAATCCGGGGATCTGAAAGTTCTGAAGATATAGACCGATCGCTAGAAAGGACGGAAGATAAACGGATAATGAACGGGTTCCTCTGGAGTGCCGAGGCAGTGAATGATTGCCCATGTAGTCATACCCCAATGTACTAACCACCAGATACCGCCCGCTAGACCAAATGTGAGAAACGAAAGTGGTATCAAAATGATCCCGTAAAGCCACACGTTGAAGTGAAAGTTAATGGCTTCTTTTGCATTCGCTTTGACTACTGGATCGTCAGATAGCAGATAGATGGCGATCGGAATGCCGATCGCGATGATTAAACCGCTCAGAAAAATTGAACCATGCGACAGGCTAGACAGCAGTTTGCGCTTGTCAG
>JBBSFA010000274.1:0-5384 GCA_038239185.1 Elainellales cyanobacterium
CAAGCCCCTACGGGTTGCGGTAGGTTTTGCGGACTTGGTAGGAGGTGGATTGGACGATCGCATGTTTGGTGTCGCCCATTGCCTGGTCAAACTGAGCTTCGATTCGCTGCAAGTCTGCTTCTGGAATTGACTTCCATTTGTCTAGGCTTGCCCAGTGAGTCACAATGATCAACTCTGACAGGTCTTCTGGGCTAATCCAGACTTCTTTGCTCAAAAAGCCGGGATATTTAGATAGCGCTGCCGTCCAGATTTCTGCGTCCTTTTGGACGAAAAGCTCCCGTTTTTCCGGGTCAACTTGCACCTTAAGCCATTCGATAACCATCGTGTTTTCCTATATCGGCATATTCTAGTTTGACAGAGCATTTCACCTTCAATGCTTCTGGGCAGTACAAAGTTAGATCAACGGTAAAAAGGGATAACCGAATCCCAAACCGAACCCTTAACTCTGCTAAATTTGCGAGAATGAAAGCTGTAAGCAGCCGATTTTGATCAGATCCCGCTTTACCTGACCTGTCGCTGTAAGCAGATCCGCGTCTTTAGCTCACCCTTTTTCCATTCTCAACCTCAATTATGGACAGCAACAATATTCTTGAGCAGCTTTTGATGATTGGTATCGGCACCACGTCTCTCGTTGCCGACAAAATGCGCGAGGTCAGCGACCAATGGGTCAAAGATGGCAAGATTGATGCGGATCAAGCCAATAAGTTTGCGAATGACCTGATGCAAAAGCTGAAGTCTGAGCAAGGCACTTGGGAAGCAACCCTCCAGCGTCAGGTTCGGAACGTTTTGCAGGATCTGGGAGTGCCGCGCCAAAACGAAATGGACGAACTGCGAGGGCGGCTCGATCGCCTAGAGCGGCAGATCAGAGATTTAGAGAACAAGCTGTGGCGATAGGTTTGGCGCGCTCGGTCTGAGTAGCGCTAAGTTATGGTTGCCATTCTCCTCTACACTGGGGGATGGACTTGCTGCAAAGCTTAGCTGCAAATTTCTCAAACCTGTAAATTTCTCAAACATTGCTTACTCAAACACTTGCTCAAACATTAAGGAGGATTGCATCTTGCGAGAGATTCTAATTAGTTTTGGAGTCATGGTGGTTTGTTTGACGGTGCTAGTGGTAGCACAGTTCACCAACCGAGGAGACGCGATCGCCGCTTCTCTTCCCACCCAATCGTCAGTTGCTACTGCGATCGCACAAGCTCCAAGCCAACCTAGTACGACATCAGCCGATCTTATGAGTCAAGAAAACACTCAAGAAAACATTGTTACAACGCCTTCTGGTCTGCAATATGTCGATATTGTGGAAGGCACAGGCGCGATGCCAGAGGCAGGTCAGACCGTTCGGGTTCATTACACCGGAACCTTAGAAGATGGCACAAAGTTTGATAGCTCTCGCGATCGCAACCAACCCTTTGAGTTCAAAATCGGCAGAAGCCAGGTGATCCGAGGCTGGGATGAAGGGCTGAGCACGATGAAAGTAGGCGGTCAGCGCAAATTAATTATTCCTCCAGATTTGGGCTATGGCGCTCGCGGCGCGGGCGGTGTGATTCCTCCGAACGCGACATTGCTTTTTGATGTGGAGCTGTTGGGTGTTAGCTAGCGCTTTTCGCATTTATCTGATTTAGCCTTAAAGCGATCGCCAGTCACTCTACCCAGAGGCTTTGGCGATCGCTTTGGCGTTTCAACCCTGCATCCTGCAAATCTGCTGAATCACCGACCAGGTTTTTGGCACATCCAAATAGCTAGCGGCATAGTTCTGGCACAGCAATTCCTCGGTGAGAAACTGATCGTGTTTTTCGTTGACCTTGTTGCGTACCGTTGCGGCAAGTTCGATCGGAGCAGGCGGCGCGGCTTGGCTGAGTTTTCGCAGATGGCGCACAATTTCTCTCGCAGAAACTCCAGTAATCGTCAGAGCGATCGCGTCTTGCTGCACTTCCCAGCCATTCGCCAGAAACAGCACAAACAGCGTATTCATCACCAAACTGCCCTGCCACGGAAACAGCAGCGTATCGCTACCGTTGCTCAAAATATTGGTTTCATCCAGTCCGTAACCGCTGAAGTTCGATCGCGCTTCCTGCAATAAATCTGCCGCGATCGCATCCAAAAAGATCGGCATCTCTTCAGTGTTGTACAGCCGATACATTTCCTGACGAATCCGATCGTGAATTTGTCCGGGTTCGCCGCCAAAGTAAGGCACTCGTCCTGCTGCCGCCTTGATCACCTCAATCACGCGATGATCGCGATCGACCGTCACGATCTGCCAGCGTTTTCCGCCAAAGATCAAAAACATCCCTTCGACCAGCGGATAGTCGATCGGCAGCGTTCCCAATGTTTTCCCTGTCGTGGTCACACGATATTCTTCGGGAGTCTTAAAGGCAGTATAAAAGCTGTAGTGATTTACCAGCCGTTCGCCTTTCAAGCCCAGCAGCAGCAATCCATCTCGGCTTTGTTGAACCAAATCTTCCTGCCCCAAACAGCGGAGCAGTTGGACATAAGTGGCGCGATCGACTGACTCAAACGTTTGATGCAAGACCTCCCAAGCGCGATCGGCGCGAATGCCACTCTGTTGGGCAATCAGCGAAAGCACCTGTTGAATCAGCGTAGACAAATGCAGCTTCCCGACGATCGGCGGCTCATACCAGCCTTGCAGCAGTAGCTCGACCGCTGCGATCGCCTGCATCAGCGAGGGGTGAAGCGTTTGGGCTGGGGGTGTCGTCTGCGTGACTTCTGGCTCCGTGATGTAGAGCCGCAAAACCGCTGGATCATTCTGCCGCCTGCCCGATCGCCCCAACCGCTGGCGCGTACTGGCAACAGAATAGGGTGCGCCGATCTGGGCGATCGAATTGACTGCGCCGATGTCAATCCCAAGTTCCAGCGTAGAGGTGCAGACCACATTGGCAGGGCGATCGGTGGCTTTCAGCGCTTCTTCAGCGGCTTCGCGCAGGTCTTTAGACAGGCTACCGTGGTGCGGCATAAACTCGTTGGGGACATGATGCTGTTCGCAGAGCCGGCTCAGCAGATCAGCATATTGCTCTACATCTTGCCGCCGATTGATGAAAATCAGATTTTTGCTGCCCCGCAACACCTTAAACAGATGACGAGCAATATCAATTTCATCTCTAGAATGTTCTGCTTTGGGTTCTTCTTGCGATTCATCTTCTAGAAACAGCGGCGCAATTTTGCGGTAGCCGCGAATTTGCAGCTTGATTTCCTGCCCGGATTCAGAAGACTGGATCAGCTCAACGGGCTTAAATAGCTCCGATCGCCCCTGATCTGCCCTCAAATAGACCTTTGCCAGCTCCATTTCTCCCAAGGTCGCGCTCAGCCCAATCCGAGGAATCCGCCGATTCGCAACTAGCTCTAACCGATGCAAGAGCGATCGCAACTGCTGTCCCCGCTCTGTGCCGATAAACGAATGCAGCTCGTCCACCACGGTATATTGCAAGGCTCCAAACAGCTTTGGCAGCTCATGCCCCCGCAGAATAAACATCGCTTCTAGCGCTTCTGGCGTAATCAGCAGCACCCCAGAAGGCTGCTTTAAAACCTTTTGCTTCCGTCCAGCGCTGATGTCTCCGTGCCACGGATGGACGGGAATCTCCAACAGTTCACCCAGCTCAGACAGGCGGCGATACTGGTCGTTAATTAGTGCTTTGAGCGGGCTAATGTAAAGCACCTGAATACCTGCCTCTGCACCGCTGCTAACCAACTTCGAGAAGATGGGCAGAAACGCCGCTTCGGTCTTACCGCCTGCCGTCGCTGCGGCAATGATCACATCTGTATTGCCAGACAAGATGGGCGCGATCGCCTGTTCCTGAATGTCGCGCAGTTCTGTCCAGTGCTGCTGCCAAATCCAGCGCTGCACCTGTTCGTGGAGCTGGTGGAAGGCAGAAGAGGAGCGATCGGTGGTGGGAGGCATTGGAGATCAGGTTCGCTTTAGATGATACATAAATGCTACAGATGCGATCAGCCGCACTTCGTCAAGTCTAATGCAGGTAGTTTTGGAGGGGCGATCGCACAAGCAAATCCTTTTATATCACTCGATGCGATCGCCCAAATCCTGGATAATGAGTAAAGACTTCTTAATTTCTTTCCTCAGATAGTTATCTGGGGAGTCGATCGTTGCTAAAAATTGAGCTGGATTGTTCGTTGAGGCAGCTATGAGCCAACTTTTTTCTGAAAATCGGGCTGAAATCCCTGCTTCTATCCCTCCTGCGCCTGCGCTTTCCCTATCTTCCTGGCTCTATGCCTTCTGGAAGTTCAGCCGACCTCATACCGTAATTGGCACAAGTTTGAGCGTAATGGGATTGGCAGGCGTGGCTTGGAGACTGAGCGCTGAGGGAACGGTTCTACCTGCCGCGTCTTTGATTTTGCCGCTGGTGGCTTGCCTGTGTGGAAATGTCTACATTGTGGGACTGAATCAGCTTGAGGATATTGAAATCGATCGCATCAACAAACCCCATTTGCCGATCGCCTCTGGAGAGTTCTCGAAGCGGTTGGGTACGGCGATCGTGCTGCTGACTGGCGGGTTGGCTTTGCTGCTGTCGGCTTGGGGCGGCGTGTTTTTGTGGGCAACCGTCTGGTCAAGTTTGGCGATCGGCACGGTTTACTCGCTGCCGCCGATTCGGCTGAAGCGATTTCCGGTTTGGGCTTCGCTGTGTATTTTTTCGGTGCGCGGGGCGATCGTCAATCTGGGGCTGTTTTTGTACTTCAACCAGCAGTTGGGTCACTCTCCCCAAATTCCAGCGCCAGTTTGGGCACTGGCTTTATTTGTGTTGGCTTTCACCTTTGCGATCGCCATCTTCAAAGACATCCCCGATCTGGAAGGCGATCGGCGCTATCAGATCAGTACCTTCACCGTGCGGTTGGGACAACAAGCCGTTTTCGACTTGGCGCGCTGGGTGCTGACGGTTTGCTATGTCGGCATGATTGCGGCGGGATGGTGGATTGCGGGGGTTAATTCGGCTCTGCTGACGGCGACGCATCTGCTGCTGCTGGCTGTTTTCTGGATTTTTAGCCTGCGGGTTGATCTGCAAGACAAAGCCTCGATCGCTCGGTTTTATCAGTTCATCTGGAAGCTATTTTATTTGGAGTATCTGATCTTTCCGATCGCCTGTTGGTTCGGACGGTAAAGCAAGATTTATCGGATAATCTTAGCCATGTAGTGCATGACTTGACCCCATGAGCGATCGCATTGGCAAAGTTTATTTGGTGGGTTCAGGGGTTGGCAGCCTTGCCCACCTGACCGTCCGAGCGCAGCAGTTGCTTAGCGCAACCGAAGTTTTGGTCTACGATGCCCTAGTCGATGCCGATCTGTTGCAGCTTGTGCCGGAGAACTGCCTGAAGCTGGATGTCGGCAAGCGCGGCGGCAAACCCAGCACTGCCCAAGC
>JBBSFA010000275.1:0-5381 GCA_038239185.1 Elainellales cyanobacterium
GTTTGCTGGTCGCATTTGCGGTGCTGCTGCCTTATGCGCTAGAAAAATCAGTGTATGGTGGCGCAATTTCAGCAGCGGTTGCCCGGACGATGCCAGAGTTCGCGATGAAGGCGCGATCGGCTTTCTTTACAGATGATTTCTGGCTGTTTTGGATTTTTGGCAAGCGGAGCGGCTTGTTCTTTTGGATGATGCCACTTTCGGTTGCCGCATTGGTGCTGTTTCCGCTAGTGATTGCGGGGCGATCGCGTCTACCATTGCTGCGCCAAGTGCGCCATTTGGATCTGTTCGTTCAAGTCGGAGTTTCCTCTTTAGTCCTGTTTTTTGCGGCTCATGCGCTGCTGTTTAAGCTCTATCTGCCTGCCCGCTATACGCAGTTTACGATTCAGATTTTTAGCTCGTTTGCAGCGGCGATCGGAATCGTTGTGCTGATCGCTGCACTATTGGATTGGGCGGATCGCAGACCTATAAGACAACAATTAGCGATCGGACTCATCGCCCTATTAGGGGCAGTATTGTTGCTATCGCCTAAGTTCTACTTGTTCCCCAAAATCTCTTACGTCCGGGGTACCGTTCCCAGCATCTATGAGTTCTTTGCTCAGCAGCCTAAAGATATCTTGATAGCCTCTCTGTCTAAAGAAGCTGACAATATTCCCTCGTTCTCACAGCGATCGATCTTAGTCGGCAGAGAATACTCGCTGCCCTATCAGCTCGGCTACTACAAACCGATGCGCCAACGCATTACCGATCTGATCCGCGCTCAGTATAGTCTGGATCTAGCGGAGGTTCGCGAGTTCGTTCGCAAGTACAAGATTGACTATTGGATGATCGATCGCCGCTATCTTTCCACATTAGATGTGAATGAATATCAGCAAATTCCGATCGGCGATTGGCTGCGCCAGTTCACCCCAGAAATCACAGAGGTCAGCGATCGGCTGCAACGAGGCGATCGGCTGGCGATTAGCAAGCTTCTCCGCAAATGCAAGGCGGCTGCAGCAGAGGATATGATTGTATTGTCAGGCAAATGCATCGTTGGCGAATAATCTCTACCATTTTTTCTGGATTTCTTCGCGAATCGAAGCCAAATCCGTGTAGCGATCGGCAACATTGATCAACAGATCGCTGGTCATCGACTGAAGGCTGACGACTTCGACCTGCACGCCGTTATAGGTGATCGCATTAACCGCGTAAGCTAAATCCCCATCGCCGCTCAGCAGCACCATCGTACCGCAGTGATCAGAAAGCATCATCATATCGACGGCAATTTCTACATCTAGATTGGCTTTTTTGGAGCCATCGGTATGCTGGATCAACTCCTTAGCAACCACGCGATAGCCATTTCGCCGCATCCAGAGCAAAAATCCTTTCTGCTTTTCGTTCGTGCCATCGACTCCAGTATAAAAGTAGGCGCGCAGCAGCAGCCGTCCTTGCGTCAGCTTGCACAGCAGCTTGGCATAGTCGATTTCGATGTTGAGATACAGTGCCGCATAGAACAAATTGGAGCCATCGATAAAAATGGCAACGCGCTGCTGTTGATCTTCTAGCAAATCTCGCTGGGGCAGAAAGGCACGATAGATTTTGGAGCTAGCCGACTGCATGTACAGCGTAGAATCTGAAATATTAGTAGGATCGATCGCTTTACCGTTGTCGTCGCCGTTCCCACTATCTATGTCCTTGCTATTTTCTTTCGCTTTAAGCCGTTCTTTCGCTTTAACCTGTTTGATGAGCGGTGAGAGTTGCATAGTGAAAATGTCTCCTCCTTATTTAGCATCTCGCTAAGCATTTAATACCATTTTTTTGTGAAGCTGCACATAATTTAAGAGCTTAAAAAGCAGTTAAACTAAGGTTTTCAGCTTTCGGGATTGTATGCAGCTTCACAGTAAATTGGTATAACCCCAAAGCATCTAAACATGCCTTCGATCGCCGATCGGCTTAAAGCTAAAACCGATTTTAGTCACCCTTCAAAAGCGTGAGCTAGGCAAATAAAACAGAGGCAACCGAGCTTGAATGCAATATTTTCACGCAATTTAACGCGATATTATTTACAGTGAAGTCAGCACACCTTTAACCAAGCTTTAGTAAAAATTAAGATTTACTTCATTTTTGAATCAGATCGTAAAACTCGCCTTCTAAGAAGTAAAGGAAATTTAATATAAAGCAATAGTTTATCTGTCTTGCTTGAAGCACCTTTTACCTAAATGTTATGTAAACCAAATATAAACCAATTATGCAAAGATTGTGCAACTTATTCTCCCTTTTTGAGGGAGCTAGGAGAACTTACAGTTAGGTTCTGCAGGTTCTGATCAATCTGCCTGCAATGTCTTAAGATTTTAGTTACAAAGATTCTGCTCAAGGCTGTTCAAGACTTTTGGCTTCTGAGCCTCCAAGCAGCTAAGCTAAAGGAAACCGAAGCACAAACGTCATTTTTTGGTGGGTATTTTTCACTTCAATCCGGGCTTGCAGCCGTTCTACCAGCTTTTTGACTACCGCTAGACCCAAGCCCGCTCCGCCATACTCCCAAACGTTGCTGTCGGGAACCCGATAGAACTTCTCAAACAGGTGCGCCAGCACTTCATCGCTGAGGGTAAGGCTAGAATTTGTAACAGAAATCTGAAGCTCAGTCGGCAATCCCACGGCAGAAACCCCGATCGCGCCATTGGCAGGCGTGTATTTGCAGGCGTTATTCAGCAGCTCATTCAGAATTCGCTCTAAGTAAGCTAAGTCGAGTTCTAGCAGAGGTAAGTCTGCTGCGATCGTGAGCTGAAAGTCCTGCTGGCGATGGGCAGCTAGCGATCGAAATGGTTCTGTAACCTGGGGAAGCCAACTCTTAAAGTCGATTAAGACAGGTGCCAGTTGTTCTTCACCATCGACATATGACAGGGTTAACAGATTATTGATCACCCGCATCTCTCGCTGACATTCTTCCTTCAGAATTGCCAGGGTGCGAGCCGCGATCGGGTTTTGCGTTGCCAATCCGCCCGCTTCCGTCAGCAGCTTTTCTAGCGTTTGCGCGGCTAGATGGATGCTGTTAATTGGCGTGCAGAGTTCGTGAGAGACGCTAGCCAGAAATTCATCTTTGAGTGAAATAAACTTTTCTAGCGCTTCTACCTGAGTTTGCGCCGCTTCATACAGCCGTGCCTGCCGAATGGCGATCGCACACTGATCGGCAACTTGCTCCACAAGCTGGAGGGCAAAGTCATCAAAGGACTCGCTGCGCGATCGCATCAGCCACAGATTGCCCAAGATCCCCTGATCGTCGCAAATCGGACAGGCTAGCTGAGTGGCATCGGTTGCCTCCATGCCTGCCAGCGCTTCAACATACTGAATAGTTTGTCCTGCTAGCAGCGGCGCGTAAAGTTCTGGGTAGTCAGCGATCGTCCGGCTCAGGACTGGTGCGCCAGATTTGCCCATGGCGCTGTCTGTAATGTACTCGTAAGCGATGTACTCGTAGGCGATTGTGGCGATCGTTTGGAGCGGGTTGTAAAGCTCAACTTTGCAGCAGTGAATTTGCAGAACTTGCGCTAGCTCTTGGGTAACCGCCTGCAAAATTTGGCTTTCATCCAGGCTGTCTCGCACTTTTTGGGTAATGCGGCGCAGTACGGCTTCAAAGTTCAAAGCCTGTTCAAGCTGAGCGGTACGTTCCTTCACCTGAAATTCTAAATGCGTGTTGAGGCTCTGTACCTGGCGATGGAGTTCGGCTTGAGCGACGGCAATTCCCACTTGGGTCGCTAGCTGCTTCAGCAGTTCGATCGTCGAGGTTTCCCACTGGCGCGGTTCTCGGCAGTGCTGGGCAATTAACAGTCCCCATAGCTCTTGATTCGAGACGATCGGTACAACTAAATTGGCGCGGACTTGCAGCGATGCCAGCAAATCGATATGGCACTGATTCAGTCCGGCAGCGTAAATATCGGAAACAACTTGAATGCGACCTTGACGGTAGCGATCGATGTGGTTTGCCGTAAAGCAAGGATCTTGAAAGCTTGATCCCAGCACAACTGTCCAAGGAGTCGCCACCGATTCTACGGTGATCTTGCCGCTCCAGTCTGGCTCAAAGCGGTAAATTAAGACGCGATCGGTCTGCAAAAATAGCCGCACTTCTTCGACCGTGCAATTCAAGATTGTGTTGAGATCGAGCGAGGCGCGAATCCGTTGGGCGATCGTCGTGATCAATCTCTGCCGCTCAATCTGCTGCTGGAGTTCTTCTTCAACCTGCTTGCGGTGCGTAATGTTAGTGCTGACACCAATCAGCCGACAGATCTGAGCGTTGTCATTGCACAGATTGTCATTGCACAGATTGTCATTGCACAGAGGAGTCAGTGTGGTGATCCACCAGTTAAAATCAGCGGCGGGCAAGTATTCTTCATAAGACAAAGTCATGCCTGTCCGCACACAGTCGGAATAGTGCTGCCGGACTGCTGCCGCTTCGGCAGGGGTGAGAATTTGGGCTGGCGTTCTGCCGATGATGTCGATCGATCGAATTCCAGTGCGGCGCTCGTAGGCTGGATTGACTGCTACATATCGAAAGTCGCCGTTTTCCAAAACGTCTACCACAAAGATAGAGGCTTCGATCGCATTAAATACGCTGGAAAATAACGGCGGATCTGCTGTGGCAAGCAGGATTTCGTCCGCACCAGCGGCGATCGAATTCGCGATTGAACTGGCAGTTGGCAGATAGTTAGACTCAGCCGTTAGCGATCGGTTGGCATGGGGGGCAAGATTTCGCGATCGGGCAGTGTGGCGCGATGGCGGGATTCTCAGCGTCGTTGCGGGCAGCAGTGTCGCAACCGTGTTAAGCGATCGCAGCTTCAGCGGCAAACACTCTAGCTGCATCAAAGTCGTTGTGCCCTGGACGATCCGCCCGATCGCCTGCACCTCTAGGCAGCGTCCATCTTTGCAAACTAGGCAAAACTGGCTACTGTACAGCGGTTGGACGGTTTGAGCGGGTTGCACTCGTAATGCTTCGGTTAGCTCGGTGTACAGGCGTGCCTGATCTTGCAGATGCACCAGAATTGCGATCGGCTGACCCATCAGCATCTCCCAGTCATAGCCCAGGAAATCGACGCTTTGGCGATCGCTGCTGAGAATGTTTCCGGCTGCGTTTAAAGTCAGGCAAATCGAACCGACCACAGCCGCATCTGCTGCAATGTCTGCTAGTCCAGCCTGCGACCCAACAATCGGCTGAGGCAACGCTGAACCTTGATTTTGAGTATTACCCTCGTTCACCGGAGGCTGACCCTGTTGAGGATGATGTTGAAAGGAATGTCCGGCAGTCCAAACGATGCGATCGACAAAGATGCGATCGGCAAGTATAGATTATTGTAAAGGAAATTCCTGACTCTACTACTGTGTAGTCAAACTCCCTTTATATTTTATTAACAACTTGA
>JBBSFA010000276.1:0-5341 GCA_038239185.1 Elainellales cyanobacterium
CGCCTCTGCCTGCGAGACTCGCCCAGAGGCATCCCCTTTCGACTGCTGGAGGCGAACCTGCGCTTCGGTGATTTGGCTTTGCAACACGCCAATTTGCAGCTTGGCATTTTCCGCCTGCTGCTGGGCTGCCTTGAGCTTGGCTTCTGCGCCCTGAAGTTGCGCCTGCATCTGATCGTCATCCAGCCGCGCCAATAGCTGCCCCTGCTTGACTTCGGCTCCTTCTCGCACGGTTACTTGCTGCACCCGCCCGGAGGCTTTTGTGCCCACATCGGTTTCGTAGCCCTCAATCCGACCGCTAAATTCTAGATCGCCCGATTTGGGACGCGATAGAAAGTACCAGGTCACCAAGCCCACCAAAATCGCTAAAACCCCCAGCGGCAGCAAAATCCGACGCGGCGATCGCTTGACTTTAGTTGGATTCACAGACTGATCCGTAGGGCGATCGGCAGTCCCCGCAGGCTCTTGGGGTGTAGAAATAGAGTGAGTCATGGCAGGAGTAACGACTAACTTAACGATTTCATACTAGACCGTCTAGTATGATTGATAGTATCGTAAAATGCTTGATTAGATCCCGCAAGGCAGACTTGCAATTATTTACAATTCTCGTTGCGATTCACATAAGCCACGCAAACGCCGCGAAGGGGTTAAACCATTGGGAGCCGGAGAGTTACAGCCGCAAATCGATGAATCTACAGGCTTTCGCAGCAAGCCGCTGAACGGCAAGCAAGAGCAAATTCTGCAAGGGGCAATGCAGGTCTTTCTGAGCCACGGCTATGCCGGAACCAGCATGGATCGGATCGCGGCTGCCTCAAGCGTTTCCAAGCAAACGATTTATAGCTACTTCCAGGACAAAGAAGGGCTGTTTACCGCACTGATTGAGCGAATCACCATTCATCGGCTTCAGCAAGAACTCGGCTGCGATGAGCTGGAGGGCGAGCCAGAAATCCTGCTGCGACAGATCGCGATCGCCTTTTTCGACAAAATAGGCGACGAAGAATACCTCAATCTCTTTCGGGTAGTCGTGGGCGAGTCGGTTCGCTTCCCAGACCTAGCAAAGCTCTACAGCCGCACGGTGATCCAGCGGGGTCGCGGCTTGCTGGTCACTTACTTTCGATCGCACCCCGAACTGCAAATTGCCGACCCGGAAGCCACCGCCCAAATTTTCCTCGGTTCTCTGGTTGCGTTTATCGTTTCCCAAAAGATTCTCTACGGCGAACATTTGATCCCGATCGCTCCAGAACGACTGATAGAGACACTGATTCCGCTCATTTTGTCGCAGAGCAAAACTCATTAGTCGAGCTTGAGCGAATTCACGGGTACTTCATCCCAGGACTGCACCTGACGCATCTGGACAATCCAGCCGTCTGCTTTCTGCGCGGGGGTCAGGTTTTGCTGAAACGAATCGTGACACTCTTGCGCCTGTGTTTCGTTGCGGCAGGCGATGCAGGCACGAATGATCCCCGACGGGTCGATTTGCTCGTTTACCCAAATGGTCATGCTAATGCCTCTAAATCCAGTTCTTCTTGTTTGTATCGGAGAATGGGGCGATCGAGCAAGCCTCAGCCGCTAGAAATCAACGCCGCGCTTCAAATCAACCCCTTTTTCGGCATAATGCTTGTGGCTAAACACCTCCGAATGGACGCTTGCCAGATCGAAATAGTCCGGCGGATGTTTGCAGCGTCCCGTAATGATCACTTGCGTATCGCGGGGCTTTCGCAGCAAAGCCTGAACGATCGGCTCTTGGGGCAACAGCTCTAGATCCACCGTCGGATTCAGCTCATCCAAAATAATCGTTTTGTAGAGTCCCGATGCGATCGCCGCTTTTGCCAACTCCCAGCCACGCTCAGCTTCCACATAATCTAGCTCTTGCTGCTGCCCGCGCCAGACGATCGCATCCCGACCGCAGCGCTGATGATCGACCAAGCTGGGATAGCTCTGGTGCAATGCCGCGATCGCTGCATCCTCGGTATATCCCGCGCCACCTTTGAGCCACTGCAAGATCAGCACTCGGTGGGATTTGTCCTGGCTGATGCCTTTGCCGATCGCTTGCAGCGCTTTGCCTAAAGCACTGGTCGATTTACCCTTGCCCTCGCCCGTATAGATTTCGATCCCTTCAATCCCATGGGCGTTGGGATGGTGCTGCGGCTTCATTTCCGAATGCAGATCGGCAATATCCAGCAAGGCTTGAGGCGCACCGCGTCCGGTGGCAATGATTTCTAGCTCTTCTGGCTTGCGTTTCAGCGTTTTGACCACCTCATCTACGAGCAGCAAGCCCAGATCCAAAACGGGATTGATTTCGTCCAGCACGACTACGGAATACAGCCCTGATGCGATCGCCCCTTTTGCCACATCCCAACCGCGCTGCGCTTCCAGGCGATCGAAGCGGGTAATCTCTTCGGCGTTAAAAAATTCGGCTCGTCCGGTGCGGACTTGGTCAATCAAATGCGGGAAGCTGCGCCGCAGTGCCTCGATCGCCGCATCTTCGTCATAGGTGCGTCCGGGACCTTTGAGAAATCGCAGCAAGAGCACCCGCGTCTGAAAGCCCGTCTGAATGCCCAGTCCGATCGATCGCAGCACCACGCCTAATGCCGCCTGTGACTTGCCTTTGCCAGCGCCATCATAAACGTGAGTTTGTCCCACTAATCGCTCAGCGCGATCTTGAGCGGTGCGAATTCCAATCCCAGTCCTTACCATGTCTAATTATGGGGAGTTGCTGAATGTACGGCTTGATCTGCCTTGAACTACTATGTTATCGAAGCGATCGCTTTGACCCTCACCAAACGTAGGGCTATCTTATGACACTTCCGCTATAAGTGGAGCAACACTGCAAATAATTGCAGATTTTATTCTATCTCTGGTGTTCGATCGCATTAGCTTGATTAAAATGACTGCTAGATTCGCTTGATTCCTCTCCAAGCTCCATCCCTCACCCTTGGCTCATCATGTTTCCCGATGCTTTTCCCAACATCCTGCCCTTCCGGACTGTAGCGCTACAAACTCTGTTTTTGCTGATGGCAGTGGCGATCGAGGCGGAAGTGTTTCGGCGACGCATGAAGCTAGCGCCCAAAGAATGTATTTATTTTGCGGCAACGCTGAATTTGTTCTGTGTGGTGCTAGGCTGGTTGACCTTTTTGGTGCTGTTCAATCTATCGAACCAGACCTCTAGTGATGCGCTGAAGCCGCTGATCAACTTCATCTTTTTTGACAACTGGTCGCCAGATACCGCAACGCTGTTGATTATCGGCTGTTTTGCCATCTTTTTTGTCAGCCTCGCGATCAAAGAGCTAGGGCTGTTTGGACTGCGCTATATCCTAGAAATCGAGCAGCCCAAGCCTCCTCAAGCCGAGCCGCCGCCCGGATCAGGGGATGCTGAAGCCCCCGCTGATGCGCCAAAAAGCTCAGTCTTTGTCCGAGCCGCCCGCTCAGAGCCGCGCCTAATTCTGATTGAAGTCACGACGATTCTGGTTGCGAATGCTTGGAGCTACAGCGCTATCCTAGCGACGCTGCTGCTGCGTCAAGCTTTCCTTTAGTTTTTCTCTCAGTTCATCCCGTCTTCCTTCACACCCTGCAACCACCGTGGACTTGATCAGTAAATACCTTAGTCGATTGATCGATCGCTCCCGCAAGCTGAAAGATCACATCAAACCTTTTTCGTGGCAGGTGGCGCTGCTGCTCAGCTTGTTCTCCTGGTTTACGTACCTGCTGATTCGTGACGAAGGCATCAAGCAATTTGTCTCGTTGGTCGCCTGGTTTTTCTTGATTGTGGGCGTGGATTGGTGGCTGCTCAAAGAGGAATTTACGCTGCCGGGAGTTGGGTTGAAATTCAAATATGGGGCTTGGATCACAGGAGCCTTGGCAGTTTGCGCCCTCTGGAGCAACGGCTGGCTAATTCAAGATGGAGAAACAGCGCTGACCACTTGGCCGCTTCTGTCCGTGATTTTTGCCACACTGCCGCGCTTTCTCAGACCGGAGTTTAAGATTCAACCGCCTAATAGTGAGACTCGCAGAGATTTAGTGATTGTGATCTTGATGGGAATGCTGCTGAGCTGCTGGCTACGGTTTCATTTTCTGCTGCAACACTATCTCCAGAACTATCCCAGCATCGCAGCAGATAATATTAGCCACAGCGCGTTTGTGGTGAGGATGAATCCCCACAGTGTGCCCTCGACCAGCGGCGTGAAGATCCTGAATGCGGCAGAAGCGATCGTTCGCAACGAGTTAGCCAAGCGATCGTGGAACGATGGGCAACGCTGGCTCACAGATATCTCGACGCAAGCGCCGATTTTGAAAAATCAATCGATCATCACCGCCTATCAAGAAGCGCCTGATTTGCGCGAACAAGAGCTTTGGGACTTGAATGCTCAATTTTCGCGCAGCATTCCCACCAACCGCCTTCAGCTTGAAACAATTTGGACAGGGGCTAGCTCTCAGGGAGAGGGCTATTCGCTGCGAAAGGTCTGCGATATTAGCGAGCCGCCAATCCAGCAGTTCGTCCCCGGAACTGTGCCTGCCCCCGCTACGCCCGTGCTGCCAGCCTCTTACCGAATGGAGTGTTACCCGATCGAATCTTCTACGCCCAAGGTCAATGTCCAACAGCCAGAACCGATCATCCAACAGACGGGTAACTTCCTCGATCGCTTGCTAAGTGCGATCGTGTCGCTATTTCAGGGAATTGTGAATGCGTTGGGACGGATACTAGGAGCTGATCGAGGACAAGGGTTGTAGGGAGAAGGACAAGGGTAAGAGGAGAATCAAGGGTGAACTTTAATCGGATTGTAGTAGTTGCTGCCAATGTGTTTCGCGAGGTGATTCGCGATCGCGTGCTCTGGCTGATTGCCGTTTTTGCTGGAGTCTTGCTGATGGCAACCACGCTGTTGCCTGAAATTTCTGGCAGCAGCGCCGACAAAATTTTGCTGGATGTGGGCTTGGCAACCATCAGCCTGTTGGGACTGGCGATCGCGATTTTCATGGGCACAGAGCTAGTCAGCAAAGAAATCGAGAAGCGAACAATTTATGTGATGATTGCCAAACCTGTCAGCGCTGCCGAGTTCATCGTCGGCAAACACTGGGGGCTGTCGGCGGTGCTGCTGGTGCTGGTGGCAGCAATGACGGCGATCGATCTGGCGGTATTAACCGCAAAACAAATCGCTTTTCCCTGGGACAGTCTGCTGCTGGCGGCAGTGTTTCAAGTGCTAGAACTGTCGCTGATGGTGGCGATCGCGCTGCTGTTTGGCGTGTTTACGAATGCGTTTCTGGCGATGCTGCTTAGCTTAGGCGTTTACCTGATGGGGCATTTCAGCCGCGATTTGCTGACTTTGAGCGATGCTGCTAAGAACTCGTC
>JBBSFA010000277.1:0-5332 GCA_038239185.1 Elainellales cyanobacterium
GCTACTTCAACAGAAAAGCGTCCTGAAGAGTCCACTGGAACCCCAACCAGTCGCTATATGGTTGGATCGATCGCAGTGGGCATCGTCATTGTTTCAGGAACTCAATCTGATCTAGCTTTTTCAACGGCGGAACAACAACAGGTGATTCAAGAAGTGCAAGAGGGACTCAATTTCCTTGCGAGCGCTGAACCTCGTGCAAATATTACCTTTGTTTATGATATTCGCCTTGTTACAGTCTCCGTAAATCCCGGTTCTACTGATGACTATGAGAGCGCTGAATCACCCTGGCGGGATGCTGCGCTCCAGAACATGGGATTTTCAGCAAGTCGTTCAGGGTCGGTTCAATACGTTCAAAATCTGAAAAATAGTAATAAAACCGATTGGGCTTATGTCGGTTATTTTACTAAATATCCTCTGCGTCATTTTGCCTATGCGATCGATGAAAAAGTTTGCATGAACTATTCAAACGATGGATGGGGTTCAGATCAAATTAACAGAGTGTTTGCCCATGAAAGCTGCCATATTTTTGGTGCAGCCGATGAGTATGGAGACTGTTCCTGCGGTGGCAGCTATGGTCAGCTTGGGTTCCCCAACAACAATTGTGTCAAATGCCCAGGGGTACATGTGTCGTGCTTAATGGATGCGAACGTACTAGACCTTTGCCAATGGAGCCGTGGACAAATTGGATGGGATGAGCGTTTATTTCCAAACCGTTGGGAATCGTTGGGAGGAGTGCTTTCCTCTGGGCCTGATGTTTGCTCATGGGCAGCAGGACGACTTGATATTTTTGTGCGAGGTGCAGACAATGCCCTTTGGCATAAGTGGTTTGATGGGGGGTGGTCAGACTGGGAATCGCTGGGAGGAATTCTGACCTCAGATCCAACCGCTGTTTCTTGGGGTAACGGCAGGATCGATGTTTTTGCGCGAGGTACAGACAATGCCCTGTGGCACAAGTGGTTTGATGGGGGGTGGAGACCATAAATTCGCTTTCATTGGCTTGATGTTAAGCTGCTTGTCATCTGACTTGCATAAAGCGATCGCTGAAAACCTTATCAAAAGTCAGATAGTTCAGAATTTGGTGCTTGTTGCCTGATAAGGGTTTGAGGGTCATTATCCACATTAGAGACTTGGTTGGAACGCACACAGTTTTGTGCTTGTGGAAAAAACCAAGAAAATCATGGTCTTTTTTGCCCTTGGATAATGCCTCAAACCCTTACTCTATATGAGGCACCAAATTTTAAACTATGTGGATGTAGATGGAGACGGCAAACCTGAGCTGCTGCAACCGTGAAACAACTCATAGGTTCCGCTGAGTCAGGCGTTTGAGACTGTAAAGCAGCTCATCGACTTGTTCGATCTCACTGGCAACATCCACATCTGCTAGCTTCGATTCTTGCAAAAGCTTCAGCCAATAGCGGGTTTCCAGGGCGGTGCGGCAGGCAAGCTTGAGCCTGTCGATCGCCTCTGTTTCGCTGGTCGCTTCAGAGTTGATTTCTGGGTTAGTTTCCGGCAGTTGCAGCGCGATCGCTTCTTCGACAGCCACGCCAATGCTCGTACCGCTTTTCAACAGGAGGGGAGACAAAATAAATTCTTGCCGAGCCTGTAGCTTTTTATAGAGTCGAATAATGCTAAGGGCAAATTCAAAACTCTGGTGTTGGATAGATTGAGATTGCCCCATGCTCCTGTGGCTAGATGTGAGTTCTTTCTCGGCTTATAGCTGCACTTTATATACCCAATCTTTATACTCTGGATCGCGGTTTTCAGTAATGGCGGTTAGTTTTTCTTTGAGCTTCTCGGTGATGGGGCGATCGCTGGGCAGATCGTAGTTTTCGATGCGGCGAACGGGCGTAATCTTAGCCGCCGTGCCGCTGAGGAAGACTTCATCGGCAATCAGCAGTTCGGTCTTGTCGATCGGGCGCTCTAGAACGGGGATGCCCAAGTTGCGGGCGATCGTCAAAATGCTGTCTCGCGTGATTCCTTCCAGCACATCTTGATCAAATCCGGGGGCAAGCAGTTGTCCGCGCCGCACGATAAAGATGTTCATGCCGGAGGCTTCGCTCACCTTGCCCTGCGAGTTCATCAGGATCGCTTCGTCAAAGCCAGACTCGACCGCCTCGGTTTTGGCTAGCGATGAAGTGATGTATGCGCCGCTGATTTTGCCCCGCAGCGGCAAGCTCCGATCTTCCTGCCGATGCCATGAGCTAATTCGACAGGTGACTCCCTCTGGCGATAGGTAATCCCCCAACTCCAGCCCATAGACGAAGAAGTTCTTGTCGATTTTGTGCAGGCGGGGCGCAATCCCCAAATCGGAGGTGTAGACAAACGGGCGGATATAAAACGAAGTCGTCGGCTGGTTTTTGCGAACAAACTCTTCAATCACGCTCTGAATTTTGTCGGCAGGCAAATCGTACTGCAAAAACCGAGCGCTATCGCTGAGCCGCTGAGCATGGCGATCGAGCCGGAACAGCAAAATCTGCCCTGGAGTTTGCGGATCAGGAATGCCGCGCAGTCCGCCGAAAGCTCCGGTGCCGTAGTGCAGCGCATGAGTGGCGATCGAAATTTTGGCGTTTTCAAACGGGATGAACTGATTTTCAAAGTAAGCGATCGGCAGAAAGTCATGCATGATAACAGGCTCCAGCGGCAAGCATAAGGGCGTTTTGCGATGTTAGCAATTATAAGACGGCAAGCCTAGGCTAGAAGTCTGGGAAGCTTAAAGTCTGGGAATCCTAACTGGGCAAGCTAAAAGGCTGGCGATCGGATCAATCATGACCTCCTCAACAAACTGTATATCGATCGCGCCACTCGATCGCCTCCAATGCCAAACTAGTTGCAAGACTTTAGCCACGCTAAACGACAAGCCAAGAGGAGACTTCTATGCCGCAATCTGCCGCTTCCCCCAGCCTTCACCCCGACTACAGCCAAGTCCGATCGCTGCCCGAACTGTGGGCGATCGCCGCTCAAGCCTTCGCGAACGTTCCAGCAGTTCACGATCCGCACTCTAAGCCAGAGCTGAAGTTTACTTATGCGGAGCTAGGGCAGCAGTTTCGGCAGTTTGCGGCAGGGTTGCAGGCTTTGGGGATTCTGGCAGCAGACTCGGCTGAAGCAGTGCCGCCCCGGATTGGCTTGATTTCGGATAATAGTCCGCGCTGGCTGATTGCCGATCAGGGGATTATGCGATCGGGTGCGGCTAACGTGGTGCGGAGTTCGCAGGCAGACCCGGATGAGCTGCTGTTTATTTTGCGCGACAGTGGGGCGATCGCCCTAGTTTTGGAAGACCTCGCCACCTTGAAAAAGCTGCGGAGCGGGTTAGATGACCTGCCGATCCAGTTTGTGGTTTTGCTGACTGAAGAACAGCCGCCTGAAGAAGAGTCGCTGAAAGTCCTGACCTTTTCCCAAGTGTTAGAGCTAGGCAAAACCGCTGAACTTCAGCCCGTGCAGCAAACGCTCGACACGTTGGCGACCTTGATGTATACCTCTGGTACTTCTGGGCAGCCCAAAGGCGTGATGCTGACCCACGGCAATCTGGTGGCTCAGGCGAT
Organism: Elainellales cyanobacterium; assembly: GCA_038239185.1. Lineage (GTDB taxonomy): Bacteria > Cyanobacteriota > Cyanobacteriia > Elainellales > Elainellaceae > FACHB-886. The sequence continues at coordinate 3,540 of JBBSFA010000277.1, forward strand.
CGCCGTCTATGCCGTGGTGCAGCCGGAACCGGGCGATCGGGTGCTCAGCATTTTGCCGATCTGGCACTGCTACGAGCGATCGTTTGAGTACATGGTTTTCTCATGCGGCTGCACCCTGATCTACACGAACATCCGGCACGTTAAAGCCGACCTGAAAAAGTACAAGCCCAACTATATGGTAGGAGTGCCGCGCCTGTGGGAGTCCATTTATGAAGGCATCCAAAAGCAGTTTCGTGAGCAGCCTGCTAATAAACAGAAGCTAGTGAGATTCTTGCTAGAACAAAGCCATCGCTACATCGAAGCTCGGCGGCTGGCGCAAGGCTTGGATCTGAACCATCTGCATCCCTCCTCGATCGAGCGGGCGATCGCCAGGGCTAAAGCCGCCGCTTTGCTGCCGCTGCATCTGTTGGGCGATCGGCTAATCTACCAGCAGGTACGGGCAGGTACGGGCGGCGAAATCAAGTATCTGGTCAGCGGCGGTGGATCGATCGCGGAGTATCTGGAAGACTTCTTTGAGATCGTTAACATCAACATTTTGGGCGGCTACGGGCTGACGGAAACCGCGCCTGTGACCAACGTTCGTCGCCCGGAGCGCAACCTGCGGGGCGGCGATGGTCAGCCGTTTGGCGATGCTCAGATTAAGATTGTCGATCCAGATACGCGCCAGCCCTTACCTGTGGGGCAGCAAGGACTCGTGCTGATTCGCGGCTCCCAGGTGATGAAAGGCTATTACAACAATCCCACCGCAACCGCCAAGGCGATCGATCCCGAAGGCTGGTTTGACTCTGGCGATTTGGGCATGGTGACGGATTACGACGACCTGATTATTACGGGACGCGCCAAAGATACGATCGTCCTGACCAACGGCGAAAACATTGAACCCCAGCCGATCGAGGATGCCTGTCTTCGGAGTCATTATATCGATCAGATTATGCTGGTGGGGCAAGACCAGCGATCGCTGGGAGCGCTGATTGTCCCGAATCTGGAAGCGTTGGAGCAGTGGGCGACCAGTCAAAACTTGAACTTGTCTGGATCGGGCGCGATCGACCTCGACAGCAAGCCGATCCAAGAGCTGTTTCGGCAAGAGCTAATCCGTGAAGTCAAAAATCGACCGGGCTATCGGGCAGACGATCGGATTGCCTTCTTCCGGCTGCTGACTGAACCGATGACGATCGAAAATGGGATGCTGACCCAAACCTTGAAAATCCGTCGTCCGGTAGTAACGGAACGCTATCGAGTTATGATTGACGAGATGTTTGTGAGCTAGACTAGGGCTTTTTGTGGGTGGCTTTTTGTGAGCTGTCTCAGGTGGGCGCAGAAACTCTGGCTCTAGCTCTCGGCTTCGCTTGTCCTCTTTCTCCTCATGTTCATGGAAGCTTCCAATCCCAATTTGCTCTTGAAACGGGTCGTTAATATTAAGGCGATCGTCACCCCCCGCTGGAAAGAAGAGGTGCAGCAACAGCTTCAGGTGCAGATTAATCAGCTCGATGCTCAGCTTCAGCAGCTAGAAATTCAGGCGCAGCGAATGATGGCTGAAGTGCGGAAGCAAGGGCACGAATCGACTAATCCCATGGTGGCGCAGCAGATTTCAGGCATCGATATGCAAGCCAACCAGAAGAAAAGCGAAATCTTGGAAAAGAAAAACCAGATTTTGCAGCAGCTCCAGCAGGTGCAGTTGTTAGAAATGGAACAAGAAGTCCAGCAAGGACAAATGGAAGGCTTCTTCAGGGTGGAAACTGGAGATAACCTGGTAAGCAAAATGCAGGTCGAAATCTTATTAAGAGATGGTGAGA
>JBBSFA010000278.1:0-5328 GCA_038239185.1 Elainellales cyanobacterium
AGCCTTTCCTGGAACAGCACGGCATTGAAGTGTTAGCGCTGCTGCCGCGCAACGATCTGCTGCGAAGCGTCAGCGTTGCCGAACTCGTGCATCAGCTCAAAGCCGAGGTACTGTGTCGCGCCGATCGCCTCGATTTAATGGTGGAAAGCCTAAAGATTGGCGCAATGAATGTCAACTCAGCGCTGGGCTACTTCCGCAAAGGGCGAAATATGGCGATCATCACAGGCGGCGATCGCACTGACATCCAGCTTGCCGCCTTGGAAACCTCGACCCAGTGCCTCATCCTCACCGGACATATGCCGCCCTCCTCTACCATCCTCAGCCGCGCCGAAGATCTGGAGATTCCAATTCTCTCAGTCGATCTAGACACGCTGACCACCGTGGAAATTGTCGATCGCGCTTTCGGTCAGGTGCGGCTGCATGAACCGATCAAAGTCCAAGCCGTTTGTCAGATGATGGCAAAGCATTTTGATGTCGATCGGCTGCTGACAAAGCTGGGACTAGAGCCTGCTGTTACGGCTTAAGCAACCTACACACCTCGGCATCGGTGGTTTGGGAAAAATCTTCATACCACTGCCCGATCGAATTCAGGCGATCGGGCATAATCAGACAGACCACTTTATCCACTAAAGCCTCCAAAGCCTCGCAGCTAGAGGGCGGCGCAACGGGAACGGCTACCACGATCTGGTCAGGCTCCTGCTGTCGCAGAATGGCAATAGCGGCGCGCAGGGTTGAACCTGTTGCAATGCCGTCATCCACCAGAATCACCGTGCGATCGCTGACTGGCAGGGCAGGACGATCGCCTCGGTAGCACTGCTCACGACGCTCTAGCTCCTGTCTTTCGACCGCCGCAACTTCTCGCACCGTTGAGTCAGAAATATGCAGCGATCGCAAAACCTCCTGATTCAGCACCATAATCTCGTCAGAGGCGATCGCCCCCATCGCCAATTCCACTTGCCCTGGCACTCCAAGCTTGCGAACCAGGCAAATGTCCAGCGGCAGATGCAAAGCCTTAGCAATCTCATAGGCAACAGGCACTCCGCCGCGCGGCAACCCCAGCACCAGCACATCGGCGCGATCGGCATAGCTTCCTAGCTGCGCTGCCAACTGCTGTCCCGCTTCCGAGCGATCGGCAAACCGTGTGTGCATCGTCCCCTCCTAAAAATCAAACTGTGAAGCGTCCTAGCTGCCCATCGTCTTAGTTGCCCATCGTCCTAGTTGCCCAAAGCCATCCCGATCAGCAGCAAGAACCCGATCCAAACATTTTGGCGGAAAATTTGACCATAGAGAGTCGGCGGAGCAGCAGCCGATCGAAGCTGAAGCACCTGCCAAACCCAGCTCGCGATCGCCCCCCCTAAAGCCACCCAAAACCAGAGATTCAGCGCCAACACGCTGCCAACCGTTGCCATCAAAGCCGCAGCCCCGGAAAAGCACAGCCCAACGGCAGCAGTAACATAGCGCCCAAAGAACCGAGCGCTAGACTTCACGCCAATTCGCTCATCATCTTCGCGATCTGCCATCGCATAAACGGTATCAAAGCCCAATGCCCAAAGCACCGTTGCGCCCCAGAGCAGCCAAGCCGATAGCTCCAGTCCTCCCGTGACAGCACTCCAGCTAATCAGCACCCCAAACCCCCAAGCCAGCCCCATCACCAACTGCGGCACGGGAAAAACACGCTTGGAAAGCGGATAGAACACGATAAAGGGAATTGCCGCCACACAGAGCCAAAAGCTGAAGACATTCAAATAAGCCGCCAATCCCCAAGCGCAGACAAAAGCAACGATCGCCACTCCGATCCCCGTTTTCACTGAAAGCGATCGAGCCGCGATCGGACGATTCCGAGTCCGGCTGACTTGGGGATCAATATCCCGATCCCACAGATCATTCACCACACAGCCCGCGCCACTGGTCGCCAAAGTGCCCAAAACGATAATGCCAATCAGCGGCAAAGGGGGCGTTCCCCGACTCGCCAAAACCACTGCCCACAGCGCAGGCAACATCAAAATCAGCCGTCCGGCAGGCTTGTCCCACCGGAGTAACCGGACGATCGTGAGCCAAACGGGTTCAGAGTGAGTAGGGTGCTGAGTCAACATAGGGTAATGCATCAGGGGGGTAATGAATTAGGGAGCTTTAAAAGAGCCTCAAGACAATTCTCTTCAAGACAATTCTAAAGCGCTGAGAGAAGCGCGATCGCGTAAATCTCGACACAATCTAACGCGACTAAAGCCGATAGGATAAAGGGCACAGTTCTTGAGGTTCTTCTGGGTGGTACATCTAGTGGATGTTACATCTAGCGCGCTCTGGGAGAGGGATTTAGGGTGAGGGGGTTCGGAAGAGTTGCACATCGCGTAAAGGTCAGCAATAAAATGAGATAAATTTTCCAGCAAGTTTTTTCAAGTTTGAATTTTAAACAGTTTTAAGAAGGGATAGTAAGATAGATTTCTGGCAACCGGAGATTACAGCCAGAGCCGCTTAATTGATTAGGCACAGATAAAACATATGCAAAGCATCTCCCTTGGTTGGCTCCTGGAGCGTATTACGCGCTTTGTGCCCAGAAGTGTTCCCGGAAGCGATATGATGCTGCAACTAGACCCTAAATTCCTTCAGCCAAGGATGCCTCAGCCCACTACAACAGCCGTCATGATCATCGGCGGAGCCGAAGATAAGATCCACGGACGCTTAATTCTTCAGACCTTCTTTCAGCGCTCTGGCGGCACAGATGCCAAAATTGCGATTATCCCCTCCGCCTCGCGAGAGCCTGATGCGACAGGTCTTCGCTACACCACCATCTTTGAAGAGATGGGGGCAAAAGCGATCGAAGTGATTGACATTCGCGATCGCGAACAGGGATCTAACCCAACCTGGCAAGCCTTTGTCGAAGGCTGCACAGGAGTCTTTATGACAGGTGGCGATCAGCTCCGCCTCTGCGGATTGCTGTCGGATACACCCATCATGGAGTGTGTTCGCACGCGGGCACAGCGGGGCGAGATTACGCTAGCGGGCACCAGCGCTGGAGCCGCTATTATGGGACAACAGATGATTGCCGGTGGCGGCAGCGGTGAGTCACCGAATCGATCGCTGGTTGACATGACCGCTGGGCTGGGGATCATCCCCGAAGTAGTAGTCGATCAACATTTCCACAACCGCAGCCGCATGGCGCGATTGCTCAGCGCGACCGCCGCCCACATGGACAAGCTCTCGATCGGCATTGACGAAGACACCTGTGCCATGTTTGAGCACGACGGCACGTTTCAGGTGATTGGCAAAGGCGTAGTGACGATCGTCGATCCGAGTGAAGCCTCCCATACCAATTGTCAGACCGCTGGCGCAACCGAGCCGCTGAGCTTACACAATTTGCGCCTCCATATCCTCAGCCATGGCGATCGCTATGATTTGAGCAAACGCCAGGTGATTCCGCAAGGTCGGTAAGTCGATTGCACTGCGCTTCATCAAGAATGCGCTTCATCAAGATTGATAAGTTGGTTTACGCTAAGGATACCCCCTGTGTCCTAAATCCAATTTTCTAAATTTGGCATTCATTTACGGACTGTAAGACAGATCGAAACGCCATCCCCTGGTCAAAATTGTTCACTGTGGACAATTTGGGGGTTGCCTAAGGTCAAAACTAGATTACTGTGCCCCCCCTTTTGCCAACTGATTCTGAGCTATCTATGAAAATCCTTAAGACCCAAACGCTGCGCGGCCCAAACTATTGGAGTATCAAACACAAAAAGCTGGTGATAATTCGGCTTGATCTTGAAGACTTGGCAAACCGTTACTCCAGAGATATTCCCGATTTTTACAAAGGGTTGAGTCAACTGTTGCCCAGTCTGGCAGAACAATCTTCCACATCGGGGCAGGATAATTTTTTAGAGCAGGTTCGAGCTGGCACGCAGATGGGTCAGGTCGTTGAACATGTTGCGTTAGAGATACAGACACTAGCCGGGATGCCCGTTGGCTTTGGACGAACGCGGCAAACAGTAGACCCTGGCGTTTACCAGGTCGTCTTTGAGTATGTAGACGAGCAGGCAGGACGGTATGCAGCGAGGGCAGCGGTTCGGCTTTGCCAGAGCCTAGTCGAAACGGGCAGCTATCCGCTCACCGAGCTTGAGCAGGACATCAAGGATTTACAGAACTTCTGGGCGCAAGCTTCCCTAGGTCCCAGCACAGAGTGCATTGTGCATGAAGCTGAAATGCGCGGCATTCCCTGGATGCAGCTAGGCGCAAGAGCTATGATCCAGTTTGGGCACGGGATTTACCAGAAGCGGATTCAAGCCACCTTGAGCAACCGCACCAGCATTTTAGGCGTTGAGCTGGCATCTGACAAAGAGGCGACCAAGCGGATTCTACGGGATGTGGGAGTGCCCGTGCCGCGCGGTACGGTCGTTTACTATCTAGATGATTTGGAACAGGCGATCGAAGATGTCGGAGGCTACCCGATCGTGATCAAGCCGATGGATGGCAATCACGGACGCGGCATCACGATCAACATCAACGATTGGGAACTAGCTGAAGATGCCTATGATGCCGCCAAAGAAGTTTCCAAGGGGGTGATCATTGAGCGCTTTTACAGAGGGCGCGATCACCGAGTGCTGGTGATTGACGGCAAGCTGGTCGCGGTTGCAGAGCGAGTGCCCGCCCATGTCATTGGAGATGGCAAATCCACAGTCGAAGCCCTGATCGAAGAAACCAATCGCGATCCCCGACGCGGCGACGGACATGAGAATCTGCTCACCCGGATTGAACTCGATCGCACCTCTTGGGAATTGCTCGATCGGCAAAAATTCACCCTAGAAACCGTCCTGCAACCGGGCGAAGTCTGCTATCTCAAAGCCACGGCAAACTTGAGTACGGGTGGGAGTTCGATCGATCGGACTGATGAAATTCACCCCGAAAATATCTGGCTGTTCCAGCGAGTTGCCAAAACGATCGGGCTAGATATCGCTGGCATTGATGTGGTCACCACCGACATCAGCAAGCCGCTGCGCGATACCGACGGCGTGATTGTGGAAGTCAACGCCGCCCCAGGCTTCCGGATGCACTTCTGCCCCAGCGAAGGCATCCCCCGCAACGTCGCGGAACCAGTGCTAAACATGCTGTTCCCACCCGGTACGCCAGCCCGCATCCCCATTTTGGCGGTGACTGGTACAAATGGTAAAACCACCACGACTCGCCTGCTGGCGCACATTCTCCGGCAAACCGGTCAGATCGTCGGCTACACCACCACCGATGGGATCTACATCGGTGGCTATCTGGTCGAACAAGGCGACACCACAGGACCACAAAGCGCCCAGGTGATCTTGCAAGACCCAACTGTAGAAGTGGCAG
>JBBSFA010000279.1:0-5319 GCA_038239185.1 Elainellales cyanobacterium
AGTCAGAAGGTAGATCACTCTGATGAATCGCGCCATCTTGATGAATCGCATAAGTCAGTTCGCTATTAAGCCATTCTGCAAACAACTGATCATTGATCTTTTGAGAGATCTCAGGAGTTAGCTCGGCGGAGATAAACTCTTCAACCATTAATAGCTCATAGCCTTGGTCGGTGTGAAATGGACTAATAATTTCTTTCAATCTGGCGCTGAAAACTACGGCTGCGATGTCTGGTTTTAAGCCCCAGCGATAAAATTTTCCTTCATAGCCGCACTGCCATCGGCGCTGCTCGTCGATGTCGTAGAGATGTGCTGCTTCGTAAAAGCTAATCTCGCTTTCTTCAACCTGGTAAAAGATTTCCTGGGCAAGCTGTTCGTAGGGAACCACAATTTTGTAGAGCAGGATTTGCTCAAAATCAAGCCGATGTTCTGTGAAATATTTGCTGACCTGATCCGCAAACAAAGTCGTGGCTAACTTCTTGGCAATTAAGTCATCCCGAATCCCGGCTTCCCAATCGTCTGGCGTAATCAACTGGTCTTGCAGCCAAGCAAACGTGGCTGCTGCGCTCTCTAAGCGCTTTTGATGTCGCTGGCGATCGGCTTCGGCTTGAATTTCTTCTGGCGTAATCGTGATGCCTCGTTCTTGCACGGCACGATTAATCACCTGCTTGCATAAAATTTTTTGACAGATCTCCTTGAGATGCACCTCTCGTCTCAGACACTCTATAATTACTTCTGGTTCAAATAGCATGTTCACAAAAGTTATCCTTAGCGTATCCTATTTTGATTTACATGTAGTTATCTCAGTTCTATTAAGCTATTATCTAACAGATTTCAACCCCTTTTGAGTTACGATTTACTTAGATAAAGTTTTTGACTGTCAAAGTGGTCACACCCTTTGAGCTGAATGTGTGCAACACTACTGCCAAAACCTGCTGATCCGATCGCGATCGAATCAAGGTTGCATCAATGCTGCCGTTGCCGTCTGAGTCAAATCCTTCCAGGTTGAGATCGCTGAATCTGCGTCCGCCTACAAGCTTCAGCTTATCTCCTTGAATCACGCTAAAGTCAGTCACAATATCTGCAAGCTGTGGAGCAGCAGCGCTGTCATCTAGCACACAAGTATCTGCACCTCTGCCGCCCGTCAATCGGTCCTGACCCAAGCCGCCCTTCAAAAGATCCCTGCCGCTGCCACCTAGAAGCTGATCGTCACCCTTTCCGCCGATCAGGACATCATTCCCTTGCCCTCCCTCCATCTTGTCGTTGCCATCGTTGCCGATCAGCCGATCGTTGCCTCGATCGCCCCGAATGCGATCGTTCATCAGGCCACCTTGAATGCGATCGCGTCCTGCGGTGCCCTGTAAGGTCTTGCCTTCGGCAATCTGGGGAGTCGAGGGGGTAACGGGTGTTGTGACGGGAGTGGTAACAGGCTGAGATGGGGATGAACCAGCGGGGGCTTCAGCCGTTGCGGATGTAGTAGCTCCAGAGGGCGTTGTGGAAGCTGAGGCGCTGCCGCTGCTAGAGGTTGCACCCGGTGTGAAGATCGACTGATTACTGCTGCTAGTCTCACCCGTTGGCGAAGTGGTACTCGCATGGCTGCTAGAGCCTGCACCCTCACCATCTACGAATGAGGTCGAGCTGCTGGAACTGCTAGAGTTTCTAGCTAAAGAAGGACTAACGTATTTGGGTTTAAGCATTGGAATTTACCTTTTGCTTCTTTGCAGAACTCTCTTTCATTTTTTTAGTTTTGGAGGCAAATCAAGCAACCAGCTAGAAGAAACCACTGGAAAATGAGAGAGAAGTACTGCTAGACCAAGCTCGATCGCTGCTATAGCCAGTGCGGGCAAAAGCGCTAGCTGTAGCATCAGCGTAGGAAAAAGAAAAATTGTCGTAAGACTGGACTTTGGTAAGAGTTTGTGTGTTTGTATTGGTCTGTGCACCCAAAGCAAGCGCAGCAGCGTTAGCTCCACTAAATCCTGTCCCAGTTGTAGTGTAAGTGCTGACAAAAGCATAGCCAGCAACAATACTGGATTCTCCAAAAACCTCTTCCAAGTAACTTAAGTCTGAAATAATTAAGCCAGTACTCATCTTTAAACCTGCTTTGAAGATTACCAGCCCCTCGAAAAGATTTTGTAGGCTCTAGCTACACTTGGAAATCTATTCAAGGAAGCCAAAACCACTGAAAACTCTTTTGGCTATTGAGCTTTCAGTGGTTTCTTGTCAGGTATTTATCACCTTCGATTTTGGTGGCTTTACTAGGTGAGACAAGATTTGTCTCACCTAGTAAAATCCGTTATCTAGTGCCAAGCTACAGAAACAGCAGGGTTAATGACAGCCGCAGAAGTGCTTGCTGAAATCGAACCACCGAATAGCGAAGTAGAAGCTAGAGTATCTGCCTTGGTGAAAGAGTAGACAGGAATGTTTGTATAATTTTCTGCACTACCTTTAGCACCAGCGGAAGCACTATTGCTCAAAGTGTAAGGCGAGTTAACGTAAGTAGCGAAGTTGTTGTTTGAGTTGAAACTAACGGCTACATAGTCATTCTCATAGAAGCTATAGGGATTAGTACCACCTTCAACACTAGAGGATGTAGACACGGTTTCCAGATAATTCAGGTCGGAAATAATCATTTTTTTCTTCCTTGAAATTCGAGATTTGGTTTGCAACAGCTTTATCTAGGCTGTTAAATATAAAGTAACCTGTTGGAATAGGTTATGGTTGCCAATCTGGCAATTATTTGATCTATCTTGTTGACTACTAAAACAAGTGCTGGCTAAACAAAAAACTAATTTAATTAAATTGATAAAAGGCGCACTCATAGGTACGCCTTTTATCAATTTAAACTAACAAAAATCAAACGAATCACGACGAGGTTGGCGGAGTATAGGCGATCGCCAATGCCCCCCCAATTCCGATCGCGAAAGAACCGCCATTAGGAAGCAGAAAAGCAAATGTCCTAGTATCAGTCCAGGTTTTGGTAAACCGCCCCTCGGCTAATGCCCAGACTCCCACAAATGCTCCAGCACTGCCGCTCAGGGTGTCTACATCATCCTGTGCAGTTTCTAGATAATCCAAATCGGAAATTACCATATTTGTCCCTACGGTTTTAACCTAAAGTACCTTTAGACCGAAAGCCAAATAGACTCGGTGCGAACGAATAATTGCTAGCACTTGATAGTGTTCCAGTAGATAGAGTCCAGGAAGATTTCAGAACCCCGTTAATATTCTCAATCCTGTAGGAAGACTTCAAATCTGCAACTCCTTCAAGAGAAAGAATCAGGCTTGAAGGGATGCCAGTGTACGGAGTTGAAAATACATCGCGATCGTTCAGTTTTAACGATAGGACTCCCTTGCTGAGACTCAAGGAAATAATGTTATCGGCTGCACCCCCAAGGAGATTTGACGTTTCAGTCAATTCTTCCACATGCTCCAAATCAGAAATAAGCATAAATGTCACCCTCTTTATTACTTTGAAGAATAGCGGAAGCTAAAGAATTAATCCTGCCATTTTGGCATCTTTTAACTTCATAAATCGCTAGAGATTCGATCGCTATTTAGCCATTTCAAAATATAAAAATCTACAATAAACACCTCATTCAACAAAGGTCAAATGAGATGGGAGGGTGAGTAATACCATTTTTATATGAAGCTACACATAATTAAAAGGCTCGAAAAGCTCCTGAATCAAAGGTTTCAGCTCTCAATGATTTGTGCAGCTTCACAGTAAATTGGTATAAGTTAGTCTAACCAAGCTTGGCGAAACTAAAATCTTAAAAAGCCAAAATTCATGAAAAATCGCGATCGATTTCCTCCACTAATCGTCTGGCTCAATTTAGTATGTTTCTCTAAGGGTTCTAAATAGCTTAAATCTTCAATTTTGCTATTACAACCCGAAAAAGAAGCGTCTGGTGAGGGTTGCAGCCCTGGATGGCGATAGGGGGTACAACCCTTATTTCGGCTACTTTGACAATTATCTTTCATCAAACGGTTGTAGGTTCGGTAAGGAATATAGTGTAGGGGGTTATAGCCTGTAAACCGCAAAATCAGAACACAAGCCCAGGAATACTTCCCGTCCAGAATCGCTTCTACAACCTGAGTAAATTGCTCCGGAGTCATAGCTTTATCTACATTTTTGTTGAAGTTAGAATTCATTGCGATCGCCCCCTGTGTAATGTCGAACTTACCCTGTAGAACGTCGAACTTAAGGAGCTGAGTGATCATTAGGATAATCGATGATCGTTTCAAACACCCTCTACCTTATAGATAGGTTTGACTAAGCTCAGCTATTCATGAGCAGCCGCTTGAATAACTTTATAAATTGATGCCCCCTTGCTGAAGCTGTCGAATCGGTTCCAAAAGAACATCGATAATTCGCTGTTGTTTCACAATAATCTCGGCGGTTGCGGTTTGTCCGGCTTTGAACGGAATTGTCTGTTGCTCATGCCTGACAGAATGTCGATCGAGCGCAACTTCAACTCGATAGACTGCTCCCATCTGTTCATTATTTTCTGCATCCGGCGAGATGGAGTTGACCTTACCCGAAACCATTCCATAGTCCTGATACGGAAACGCATCCAGCTTAATTTGCACAGACATCCCTTTTCGCACCAAGCCCGCTTCGCGACTAGGCAACAGAGCCGACAAAACGAGCGGGGCGCTATTCGGCGCAATTTCAGCGATCGTTTGTCCCGGTTGAGTCACTTCGCCGCTGTTGTGAACCTTGAGAGACGTAACAGTGCCCGCTACAGGCGCATAAAGAAACGTTTGCTTGAGCCGAGTCTGGGCTGCACGTAGCTCCGCCTCCGTTCCCGCAATCTTGGCGCGCAACTGGCTCGCTTCGATCTGAAGCTGCTGGAATTGCTGCTGCGCTTCTAGCGCACTCTTCTTCCCTTCTGCCTGCTTTTCAGCCAAGCCCGCCCGAAGCCGATCGCCTTCCGTCAGGGCTTGCTCAAGCTCTCCCTGATTTTGAGTAATTTCCTGTTGCCGTTGGTGCAAAGTCTGCTCTATTTCAAACAGGCGATCCTCTGCGAGTGCTCCAACTGCGACTAGCGGTTTCAGCCGTTCTAACCGGGCTTGATAATCCGCAGAAGTCGCTTGAAGCAATGGCAGGATTTTTTGGCTGGTGTTGACTTTGACCTGTGCTTGCGCCAATGCTGCGACTTGAGCTTGCACTTCAGCCCCTGCGATCGCCTGACGCACCTCTGCTTCTAGGCGGGTTCTGTCCATTAGCCCCTCAGTTTGAGCGAGTTGGAGTCGATCGCCCGCTACACTCTGCATCAATCGCTGTACATCTGCTCCTGCCAGTCGATTGTCCAGGGTCGC
>JBBSFA010000280.1:0-5315 GCA_038239185.1 Elainellales cyanobacterium
TGCCGAAAAAGCCAGCGATCGACTGTTGGCAAGCAGCAGCTATGACCAAACGGTGAAGCTCTGGGATACGGCGAAGGGAACCTGTTTAAGAACCTGGCAAGCCCATAGCAATCGCGTTTGGTGGGTGGCATTTAGCCCAAACGGTCAACTGCTTGCCAGCGGTGGAGAAGACCACGCAACACGACTGTGGGATATCCAAACGGGTCAATCTACTAAAACTTGGAAAGGGCATACCAATGGTGTTCTTTCCTTATCGCTCAGCTCAACGCAAAGTCAGCTCGCGACTGGGCATGAAGATCAAACCGTGAAACTTTGGCAGGTGAAGACCGGGAAAATTGCGAGAACTCTGAGAGGGCATACCAATCGGGTTTGGTCAGTCGCCTTCGCGCCTCTCTCGGTGGCTCATCCCAATGCTGCTTCAGAGCTTGTGGCAAGCGGGAGCGCCGATCGCACGATCAAACTCTGGGATAGCCAGACTGGCGACTGTCTCAATACCTTGCAGGGGCACAAGAGCTGGGTCTGGTCAGTGGCGTTTAGTCCCACGGGTAACTGGTTAGCCAGCGGTAGTTACGACCAAACGATTCGGCTGTGGGATACGCGAACCGGAGAGTGCCTGAACATTCTGACGGGGCACACGGCTCCGGTGGTGAGCGTGACGTTTAGCCCAGATGGGCGACTGCTTGCCAGCAGCAGCCTCGACACCACCCTTAGGCTTTGGGATCTGCCGACTGGGCGCTGTCTGCAAACGCTGCAAGGACATCAGCATAGTGTCTGGGCAGTTGCCTTTAGTCCAGACGGTCAACGCTTGGCGAGCGGCAGCTATGACAAGACCATCAAAGTGTGGGAGACTGCCAGTGGACACTGCGATCGCACCTTGGAAGGACACGCCAGTCCTGTGGTTTGCCTTGCGTTTAGTCCAGATGGTCAACAGCTCGGTAGCGGCAGCTTCGATTGCACACTGCGACTCTGGGACAGTTATTCTGGACAACTTTTGCAAACATTCCAGGGGCATACTAAGCCTGTCTATTCACTCTTATTCAAAGCAATTTCCCGACCCTCCACTTCTTCAGGGATCTTAGCCCCCTCAGAGATGCTCATCAGTAGCAGTTTTGATGAAACGATCCGATTCTGGGACACAAAAACAAGTCGTTGCCTAAACACTTGGAGAGAATGCCGTCCTTACGAAGGGATGAACATCACGAATACAACTGGACTGACGGAAGCACAGACAGCAACGCTATTCGCCTTGGGCGCGATCGAAAACTAGATGACGATTCAGCTCAATCGGCTCAACTAGCGAGATTTTTTGCAGAACCCCAACCCGATCGCTGCTGCCCTGATGTCGAAGATGAAGATCAAGCCACGGGACAGACCCGCAGTTAAAGCAGAGTGCCTGCGACTGCTGGCGACCTTGCGGTTAGATCCAGCAAGGATAAGAATAATTTCTGGGTTTGTGGACATCTACCTGCGGCTCAATGCCACTGAAGAGCAAGCATTTCGGGCTGAACTTGATAGGATAGGGTTAACTGAGCAGGAGCAAGTTATGGAGATTGTCACAAGCTGAATGTCGTGGGTTCGAGTCCCATCACCCGCTTCTAGGATCTTTATACACAATGAAGGTCTATTCAGCATATCTAGAACGCTCCAGTGCCTTGCGCTTTCAACTCAGTTGCGATCGGTAATGCTATAAGATCTTCAGGGAGTTTGTCGGATGGTTTCATACCAAACCAAAGACAGCATCTCTTTTTCCAGACGTTCATAAGGTTGAGAGAAAGGCTAGATATGAAACGATTGCAGTCTGTTTTAATTCTATGTTTAGTGCTAATGACGACGTTGCTTGTTAGCTGCGGTAGCCCCACTGCGGTAAAACCAACCTATACAGAAACTCAGCTAGTACAGATCCAGAAAGATGCCGCAGGCATCCAAGCCCTGCGCGATCGCATGTTGGAATTGCCGCCGCTGGTTCAGCAGAAAGAGTGGATCGATGTCGCTAATTTTGTCCACGGTCCGTTGGGCGAACTGCGGGTCAAGATGAGTCACCTGTCGCGATCGCTGCTGCCTGATGCTCAACAGCCCGCTCTGAAAAGCGCCAAAGATGTGTTTGAGCACATCAACCTGATTGATGAAGCTGCCCAAAATCGCGATGCTACGAAAGCGCTGAAAAATTACAATGAAGCGCTGAAGGACTTTGATACTTTCTTGAACCAGATTCCTAGCTGATCGCGCTCAAGCGCTATAAGTTACCGTAGGGTGCGTTTGGCTTTGCCGTAGCGCACCCTTTTCGATCGAGGAAAGATTTAAGAGCAAGATTTATGCAGCAGGTTGCCATTGTAGGTTGTGGCGTAGTGGGAGCCACGATCGCCTATGAGTTGAGCCAAATTCCCGATCTTGCCGTTACGGTGTTCGATCGCCAGCCTCCGGCGCAAGCGGCTACAGGTGCGGCTTTGGGCGTGCTGATGGGGATCGTGAGCCAGAAGACGAAGGGCAGAGCTTGGGCACTGCGGGAAGCCAGTCTGCGGCGCTATACCACCCTAATTCCAGAGCTGGAAGCGGCGATCGGACAGGCGATTCCGCATAATTTGCAGGGAATTGTGCTACTGCGGTTCGCAGCGTTAGAGTCGGGACTGAAGAATCACAAGGCTCCAGATTGGCAAGTGTTAAGCGAAACTCGCCAGACTCAGGGCTGGAAATTGGAGCTTTGGCAGCGCGATCGCCTTCAGGCTCACTGTCCTCAAGTGGTGAATCCGCGAGTAATTGGCGCAATCTATTCGCCCCAAGATACTCAAATTGATCCGACTGCGCTGACGCTGGCATTGGTCACGGCTGCCCAACAAAATGGCGCTACCTTCCGGTTTGATGCGGACGTAAAAAGTTTAATCGGTCTGGCATCAGCTTCAGGGCTAGAGCTGGAGACGGGCGAATTTGCGGCAGATTGGATCGTGATCGCCGCTGGGCTTGGTTCTGGATTGCTTTCACAGCGTTCACCTCAGCCGATCGCCCTTCAGCCTGTTTTGGGTCAAGCGATGCGGATTCGACTCGATCAGCCTTTGGGTGATTCGGCTTTTCAGCCTGTGATTACGGGTGAAGATATCCACATTGTGCCGCTAGGCAAGCTGGAATATTGGGTTGGTGCGACTGTGGAATTTCCAGCCGAATTTCCAGCCGAACTGCAATCCCCGACTGCCGATCCTGCTGCGTTGCAATTTGTTTGGCAAAGCGCGATCGCCCTCTGTCCCGCTTTAGCCGATGCCACAATTCTGCACACCTGGTCAGGATTGCGCCCGCGTCCCCAAAATCGTCCTGCGCCGATCGTTGAGCTATTGGCAGGCTACCGAAATGTGCTGTTGGCAACGGGACATTACCGCAATGGCGTTTTGTTGGCTCCCGCCACGGCTCAGCAGATTCGATCGATGATTGTGGGTTCATAGAGCACTATTGTTTTTTCTACCATTGTTTTTTCTTTTAAAGTGAACTTGTAAGCCTCTTCTTGCGTATGCCTACTTCCCCTGAACCTCTTACCGCTCCCTTGATCCAGCCCTACTCCGCTGCTTATCAACAGTCGGTCATTGATTTAATCCTGCCGATCCAGCAGCAAGAATTTGGTGTGCCGATCACGAGCGCTGACCAGCCCGATCTCCAGCAAATTCCGGCATTCTATCAAACTGGCAAAGGCAACTTCTGGATTGCGTTGCACCCAGATGCCGCTTTACAGCAACACAGCGCTCTACAGAACAAAGTTATCGGCACGATCGCCCTTTTAGATATCGGCTCCCACCAAGGCAACCCCCAAGCTGCCGTCCGCAAAATGTTTGTGCATCCAGCCTTTCGCGGTCAGCCGCATCGTACTGGGCAAGCGCTGTTAGACACACTCATGCAGTGGGCGACCCAACAGGCGATCGCTGAACTGTACTTGGGCACTACTGACTTTTTCAAAGCTGCCCATCGCTTTTACGAAAAAAATGGCTTTGTGGAAATTCAACCGACTGACCTGCCGCCCCAGTTTCTAGTCATGCAGGTTGATTCCAAATTTTATCGATACAGGATTGTCTAATCGCTGCTTGTAAGTTGCTAAGCGGAATTTCTGTTTGCTTGCTTAGAGTGCGATCGCAGTGCCGCAGATATTTTTAAAAAACCGATACATTAAGTAAAGAATGTAAATTTTTTTCTCAGATAGGGTTTGACCATCCATGCGCGTAATCTTAATGACTGGCAAAGGAGGCGTAGGGAAAACCTCCGTCGCGGCGGCTACAGGACTGCGATGTGCCGAGTTGGGCCACAAAACCCTGGTTCTGAGTACCGATCCAGCCCACTCCCTGGCAGACAGCTTTGACATCGAGCTAGAGCATGAGCCTCGCTTGGTGCGTCCCAACCTCTGGGGCGCTGAACTAGATGCCCTGATGGAGCTAGAGGGCAATTGGGGAGCCGTCAAACGCTACATCACTCAGGTGCTTCAGGCGCGAGGCTTAGACGGGGTGGAAGCCGAAGAACTGGCGATTCTGCCAGGAATGGACGAAATTTTTAGCTTGGTGCGAATGAAGCGGCACTACGACGAAGGGGTTTACGATGTGTTGATCATCGATTCGGCTCCCACAGGTACGGCTTTGCGGTTACTTAGCCTTCCCGAAGTGGCGGGATGGTATATGCGCCGTTTTTATAAGCCGCTGCAAGCCGTTTCATCGGCGTTGCGTCCTTTGGTAGAGCCGTTTTTCCGCCCGATCGCCGGATTTTCGCTGCCCAACCAGGAAGTGATGGATGCGCCCTACGAGTTTTATCAGCAAATCGAGGCTCTAGAAAAAGTCCTGACCGATAACCTGACAACTTCGGTGCGGCTGGTGACGAATCCCGAAAAGATGGTGATCAAAGAATCTTTGCGGGCACATGCCTATCTCAGCCTCTACAACGTGGCAACCGACATGGTGATCGCCAATCGGATCATCCCCGATTCAGTCACCGATCCGTTTTTCAAACGCTGGAAGGAAAATCAGCAGCAGTATCGTCAAGAAATTCACGATAACTTTAGTCCGCTGCCCGTCCGAGAAGTGCCGCTCTACTCCGAGGAAATGTGTGGACTGGAGGCGCTCGATCGCCTGAAGGAAACGCTCTATGGCGACGAAGATCCGGCGCAGGTGTACTACAAAGAAACCACGCTGCGGGTTGTCCAGGAGCAAAACCAGTACAGCCTGGAGGTTTATCTGCCGGGAATTGCCAAAGACAAAGTGGAGCTGAGCAAAACAGGCGATGAACTCAATATTCGCATTGGCAACCATCGCCGTAACTTAGTATTGCCGCAGGCGTTAGCGGCGTTACAGCCCGCA
>JBBSFA010000281.1:0-5305 GCA_038239185.1 Elainellales cyanobacterium
AGGAAGAAGTGGTTGCCCATTGTGCCGTTCAAGATAGCGATCTGGTTGCGCCGATCATCGATTTTTCGATTCCCCGTCGTGTTCGTCCCACCTTCGGCTTAGTGAGCTACGCGCAGCTCAAATCGGGACGAATGGCGATCGAAGGCAAACCCGTTCGGGTCGCACCGTTAGCTAGCGTTTATCTGTCTCGCCAAGTTGCCCAAGAACTCAAGCAGTGGATCGAAGCCGGACAGTTTACCCTGACTGAGGCGGTTGCGCCAATTCCGATGGATCGATCGTTCTTGGCACAGGATCGGTGGGGCACTCAGATCAACCTAGAGTAGGCTATTTAATAGGCCCCGCGCTTCTGGAAGATCACCAAGACAGTTCTTAACATGATCTGCAAATCAAGCCACAGCGACCAATTTACGATGTACTTGATATCTAACTTGATCGCTTCTGAAAAACTTTCAATATCCGATCGCCCCGACACCTGCCAAAGCCCAGTAATTCCAGGCAGCACATCCTGACGAATAAAATGTTGCTGCTGAAACTTCTCTACATCTCGAATCGGCAGCGGACGTGGTCCAACAAAGCTCATTTCACCCAACAGCACGTTGAACACCTGCGGCAATTCATCCAAGCTATATCGACGGAGAACCTTGCCGACGCGCGTGATGCGAGGATCATTCTTCATCTTGAACAACACGCCATCCTTGATTTCGTTGCTTGCCTCTAGCTTTGCCTGCAACTTATCCGCATCTGTCCCCATGGTACGAAATTTCCAGACCTGAAACTTCTGACCATACAAGCCAACTCGCGTCTGTCTGAAAAAGATAGATCCTGGAGAATCCAATCGAATGAATATCCCAATCAAAAGATACAAAGGTGTCAGCAAAATCAGCAAGAAAAGAGCAAAGCAAAAATCCAAACAGCGCTTCACCCAGTAGTCACCGCCGATGATGATGGGCGATTCCACCGTGATGCAGGGAACTTCGCCTAGCATCCAAGAAACAGTTCTTGACAGAAAAGCATCGCTCACCAGGAAGGACTCATTTGGAGTCGGTAACACCCGCAGCGTGATTCCGGCCGTCTGAAAACGCCAGCATAAATACAGCCGATTCTTAATCGCACCCCAACACACAAAGGCTTCTACCACTCTTTGGGCTTTCAAAAACTCAAACATAGCTTCACGGTTGGCTTTGTCTAAGGCACTCGCATCCGCTACACCAACCACCGTGTAATGCCCCGCCCGATGAATCAAGTCCAAATTTCTAGCCTGACTCTCTGGATCAGCAATGACAAAAGCTGGATAACGAAGTGCCCCTTGCTTGCGGGCGCGCTTGATCAACAGGTCAAAGCCAAATCGACTCGCACAAGTAATCAGCAGGCTCAAGACTAAAAACATCAAAAAAGACGATCGCGACAGAAAAGCCTGCGGGTCATAGAGGAACGCCACCAGTGCCAGCATCGCTTCTGCCAGCAAGATTGCCTTGACCAAGCCAAAGTAATCCCGGCGGGAATCCCCGGCAGCATAGAGCCGCCGAGCCGCAATCACGCCAATCACAATTGCCAAAATCAGCGGCAGCGATCGCATCCCGTTATGCATCGTCCAAGCTGACTGAATCGCAGTGCCCCAACGCAGCGCCAGATGCCAAGACAGCGAAATCGACGCAACATCTAGAACGACTAGCATCAGCATTCGGAGCCAGGTTATCAATATTCCTGTGCGGAGTCTAGTGGAAATGGGCGATCGCAAGTCCAGCCCTAGATTAGTCGCGGAGGTAGATTTGAAAACCATAAGTTCCTCAATTCTCTTTTCAGAGAGCACCTTTGAGAGTTCGCACCAAAATGAGAGAATTGCGTTAATTGCAAGTTCTCTTGAACCGAAGTAATGCCCCTGTAGCGCTCAGCTATTCAACTAGAGCTGTCCAATTCGTTGTCTAATCCGAATTCCCGCAATCGAAGCTTTAAACTCATGTGGCTAGAGACATGTGACTAGAGACAAGATCTGACTAGAGACAAGATCTCAAGAAATTTACACTTAGATTGATCGCTTGTATGGCTTGAGCATGCATCCTTACCCCGATGACATTACCACCACAGAGCTAGATAGCTCGGATTGTATCGCGATTACACATCGGCTTTGTAAAGTATAGATACACTAATCTCTATAGGTCTGTTAAGCATTATCGATGTAGCTTCACAAATACTTTATAGATCTGCCCGTTTAGCAGCAAGTTTTAACTTTTATTAAGATGCGAAATCTATCTAATCTGTTGAAAAAGAGGGCTTTCTAAGGAATTTCACTAGGATCTTTGAGAAAACTTAAAAACTTCATGAACGGGATGCCTTAAAGTTCAAAACCCCTCGATCGCTGCCCCTAAAAATGGCGATCGAAGGGTTTTAAGTTGAATAAAATCAATCAAAGTTTAAATTTCAAAGTTTTGAATCTAAGCTTTGATAAGCACTCCGGCTTCCTGTTGCATTGGTAGCACTTCTAAAATATCCATCTGGGCACAGTATTTCAGGTCATCCATGCAGCCGAGCCGCAGCAACCGCTGACCGTGGCTAGCGCGGCTCAGTAGCCCCACCAGATCAGTCTGCCACTGATCAAACAGGGCGATCGCATTGAACACTTCGTCGTTTCCAGCTAGCTCCTCCAGCGAATTTTCGCCCAGTTGGCTGCTCAGAGCCGAGAGAATTGCACCCGCACAAACTGTATCTTCTAGCGAAAAGCTGCCTTCCCAGCCAGAACCCGCGATCCAAACTGTTTCGGGGCGATGCTGCCACAGATATTGGGCGATCGCCGCGCGGTTGATCAATGCCGCTGCCAGTACCGTACTAGCCTGCTCAATTTGGGACAGGCAGCGAGTACCATTAGTGGTGCTAATAAACAAACGCTTGCCGCCAACTCGCTCAGGCGTGCAGTCCAGCGGCGAATTGCCTAAGTCGCAGCCTTCCACCATTTTGCCACCGCGCTCTCCGGCTCTGAGCCGCCGATCGGGTGACCATTGCTCACTCACCTGCATTAACTCGTCCATTGAGCTAAAAGCCTGGACAGCTTCTGCGCCTGCTGCAAGCGCAGTGGCGATCGTGCTAGTGGCTCGCAGCACATCAATAGCGATCGCACAATCGGGAGGATGGGTTGCGGGAATGAGTTCGGGAGTGTGATAAATGTAAACCTTCACGGGTGCTGCAAAATGAAGTTCAAGGAATTGAAAAAGCAGGACAAAAGACTTCAAAACTTGATTTGCCTCCAATCCTGCCGATACTATCTTAGGTCGATTGAGGCGCGATTCAGCGGCGGCTAACTTGGATGTGGGGCGATCGCTCTATTCCCCGGAATATCTGCTATGATGATGAACTGAAACGCGGATGTGGCGGAATTGGTAGACG
Source organism: Elainellales cyanobacterium (assembly GCA_038239185.1). Classification (GTDB taxonomy): domain Bacteria; phylum Cyanobacteriota; class Cyanobacteriia; order Elainellales; family Elainellaceae; genus FACHB-886. Next base: position 3,379 of record JBBSFA010000281.1, read on the forward strand.
CGCTAGATTTAGGTTCTAGTTTCTCACGAAGTGAAGGTTCAAGTCCTTTCATCCGCATTGCAACCCAGACAACCGCAGCTTGAATGGTTTGCCTTTTGACAATAGATTTAGGTGCAATAGCTGGGAGAGAATAGGCTAGAGCCAGTTCGAGTCTCGCGATGCAACTAAAACTCACAAACAAGCAAGTTGTTGGACAAAAGCAAGTTTAGTTACGCAGTAATAGTAAAGTCTTTAATATTGAGATTCGGGCTACCAGCCAGAACAGCAAACTGACTGCCTTGACCGAAACCGAGCTTGTCCCGGTTTTCGTTGTAAAACAAGGCTCCCGACTTACGAATGTAGGTGAATAAAGCATCACTCCGTTTTGCCTGACTTAGATTCTTGACGGCAGCAAAGTCGGACGAGTCGAGCTTGCTCCCTTTGAGGCTACGAAATGTCGATCGAGCGAGGACAATTTCATCGTCTTGCGTAAAATCGGTAATGGTATCAATGCCGATGGTTTGTTTGTTAAACTGAACGCCGATATTAAATACAAACCGATCGCTCCCTGCACCGCCTGTTAATGTGTCATTGCCTGCACCGCCCTTCAAAATATCGTTCCCAACACCTCCAGTTAGAACATCATCTCCGGTTCCCGTAGAGATCGTATCATCACCGATTGCGACATAGAGATACAGACCAGTTGGAGCAATCGCGCTGTTCAGTGTGAAGCTGATCTGCCCGCCCTCACCGATTGAAAGACTGCCTTGTCCTGCACCATTGATTCCATCTAGGGCTGAAAGCGTTGCAAAGGGAAAGTTTACGCTTGTGCCACTGGCTTCAAATAGCTGATTTTGCTTCCAGCTTGCTGAATCACCCGAATGCCAGGGCAGTAAGAAACCAGGTTGAAATGAGACGTTGGAGTCTGCAAACGTGAATGCACTTAAACTCGGCAGAGCTGCAACTTGAGCGGGATCACTCACTAACGTCGAGGAAATCTTGATTAAATCCAGATCAAAACCCGAAGCTGCTCCAGTTCCACCAGAAATAACGTCATCATCTTTAATGGTAATGAAGCGAATGGATGATAGCCCTGAATCGGCTAAATTGAGTCGAAAGACTCCAGTATTTCCAGTATTTCCTAGATTTACTGGATTATCAAAGCATCCATGGAAAAAGCTCCTGTTTGTTTTGTTAAAGGTTCAAGTACCTGTTAGATTGTTCCCATATTTCGGCGATTCAATCTATCGAGTTTTCATCATTCAACGACATTATCTAGGAGAATACGTTGAGAGATTTCGCAGGATTTTGGAGAAAAGTATGTAATTACAGGCATGTAAGTAAACCTGTTGATCCGTAGGATAAGACAGCATAAAACAAATCAGCCATTCAACCCTTGCAGCACAAGCATTACGGCTGATTTATCCCGATCGATGACTGCATTTTTCTCAGTGAAGCTACCAGGATTAAAAAATTTCCTTCTGGTTTTATAAAGAAGGCTATTCAAAACTTCTATTCCACGATCGAAGTCTACATATCTTTAAATGTATGCGTACTAGCGAGCAAGAAAATAATAATACGGCGGTTCGTGCATTTAATCTGCGGTCTTTATCCAAATCGAGTGATCTAAAAAGACAGATCGGAGGACGAGATCGAACCGATTATTTTCAGTTTAAATTGGGTCAGCGGAGTAGTGTAAATGTCGCGCTCTCTCAGCAGCAGTCCCCCGTCAGTATGCAATTACTCAACAAAAAAGAGCACCCTCTGCAAGTCGGGCGCGATCGCAACTCACCCAAAAAATCGGCGATTCAAGCTGTTCTGGCACCAGGAACCTATCTCATTCGCCTTACAGGAACCGATCGCAAAACTCCATATCGGCTTCACCTTTCCCAAAAAGCAGACAAACATTCTCCCCTTGCCAAGTCTGTATCTGCAAATGATTCGGAAG
>JBBSFA010000282.1:0-5282 GCA_038239185.1 Elainellales cyanobacterium
ATCAAGCCGATCAGTTTCAGCACAGCGTTCAGAATGTGGTAAAGCTGCTAGGCAATTTGCCTAACGCCACGCTGCGGACTCACTATATTCATCGCTGCGCCGAGCTGCTGAGCCAGGGAAATGCCCGTTTGACTGTCCAGTTAGAAACAGACTTACGCACCCAGGTCAGGGGGCAGCGCTGGCATGGACGATCGCAAAAGTGGCAGCGACCGGGCGATCGAACCTTGCTCGAGGAAGCAGAAGCCCAGCTTTTGCGGCTGTATCTGCATCTAGCAGACTACCGCAGCTTGATCCGAGAAGCCCTAGAAGAACGCGATCTAGACTTCAGCATGGCGCATCATCGGCTGCTGTGGCAGCAAATTCTGCTGCTGAATGCGGCTGATCCAGCGCCAAGTGCAGCCGTAGCAAAAGCTGACCTGATGGAGCAACTGCAAGACTGCTGTGCCGATTTTCCCGATCGCCTCTCGCTGCTCTACGTCTTCTTTCAGCTTGACGAGAAAACCAAGCGAGATTTATTGAGAGCGCCATTGGTAATCCGAGCTGCTACTGCCTGCATGGAGCGGGTGATGTGCGAGAAGCGCTGTCGTCACTTTCTCAGCCTGTGGGAAAAGATGGACAGCACGACTTCGCCGGAGCTAGCCCAATACTACCAGCAGCAAATCTATGCTGAAAAACAGCGGATCGCTGAATTGGATCAGCAGCAGCGCCAGACTACTTTTGTAGATTTGGCTCAGGTTCCTTGGGTGGGAGAATTTTACGAAGCGCTAGAAACGCCCCCCGCTTAGCTCCTTTACAAAAGATCATGACTGCTGCGAGTGCAGTCTCGCGCTTGTTCACAACAAATATTGCTTTCTTTCGGAAGATATTAAGCCAGATTTGTAGATTTCATCTATCCTTGTGACTAACCGTTTGCATGTCTTGGTTTGCCCACCCGATTTTTACTGTTACTTTTTCCACCAGGAAAGCGTTTCAGGGTTTGGCGATCGGGCGCAAATCAGCGGTCAGGGTGTGAGGATTTTCATTACGTCAGAGTTTTCAGAGCTTTTTGATCAAATCGGCTATAGTGTTCTAGCTATAGTGCCCAGGCGGGTCAAGATTAGCTATAGTGCTCAGACAAGTTAAGTGATCAGGCGAGTTGCAACTACCGATCGCTCTAGTTAGAACTGACTAGCTAAGACGGACTCAGGGGTGACAGATCAAAGAGTGGTCGCTAAACCATTTGGACTCCTGCGATCGCGATTAGGGTTAGTGACAATTTACAGGCGGCTGAGTATAGCCAAACAAGGATGTGAACCCCAATATGACGCCCACCACATACGCCCGATTTATTCGATTTTTACAAGAAGATTTAGCCCTTTCGGCGGCTTCGATCGCGCTTGCCCTGCGGCACCGCGAACAAGATCAAGGCCCGCTGCCGATGATCCTTTGGCAGTATGGTTTAGTGACCCTAGAGCAGCTCGATCGGATTTTTGACTGGCTAGAAACAGCCCAGTCTTAAGTTTGGCTGCTGAGACTTAGCTTATTGAGTCAATTGGCTTGGTTACAGTGCATGTCTTATCCGCTACAAATCTTTAATTCAGAAACTGAAGACAAGTTGAAGCTTTTCGGAGTTAGAGCATGATCAGTTCTCAAGGTTGCCCTAAGTTGGCACGGGTTAGGTTAAAGCTTTCAGAGACAAAGAAAATTGAAATAAAAATAAAAAGAGCGAGTCAATGACTCGCTCTTTTTATTTCAATGTAAGAATTATTTCAATGTAAGAAGTGAAGCCTACTGGACTAAAGCCTGAGCCGCCGCTGCAACCCCCGCTCCAAGCGTAAAGTCATGATTCAGCTCCTGCAATGCTGCCTCTAGAGCGCCCACTGCCGTCAGGATATCGCGATCGCTGACAAAGCCCAGATGCCCAATCCGGAAGATCTTGCCGCTGAGATGATCCTGTCCGCCTGCCATGACAATATCAAACCGCTTCCGGACGATCGCCCGGATCTTCTCTGCCTCTACGCCCACCGGAGCCACAGCCGTAATCGCAGGGCTACCTGTACCATCGGGAGCGAACAGCGGCATATTCATCGCTTTCATGGCAGCGCGAGTGGCCTCCATCTGGCGATGGTGACGCGCAAAGATGCTCTCTAGCCCTTCTGCCCGCATCATCTTCAGCGACACTTGCAGCCCAAAGTACATATTGACGGGCGGCGTGAAGGGATGGCTGTTTTTAGCCGCTTCTTTGCGATACTTGCCCAAATCGAAATAAAAGCGCGGCAGCTTGGCATGAGCATATGCCTCCCACGCCTTAGGACTCACCGCCACAAAGCCCAATCCGGGCGGCAGCATAAAGCCTTTCTGTGAACCCGATGCCACGACATCCAAACCCCACTCATCCATCGGCACGCTGGTTGCACCCAAACTCGTGACTGCATCGACCAGGATCAAGGCTCCATGCGCTTTCACATGACGATTGATCGTTTCCAGGTCGTTGATCACCCCCGTGGACGTTTCGCTATGGGTGACGATCACCGCTTTAATCTGCTTGTCGGTGTCAGCTTCTAGCTTGGCGCGAACATCTTCCGGATTGACGGGCTTGCCCCATTCTGCCGTCACCTTCTCCACGTTCAGCCCATAGACTTCGCAAACTTGCGCCCAGCGATCGCCAAACTTGCCGTTGGTGCAAACCAAAACGCGATCGTTGGGACTCAGGAAGTTAATAATTCCTGCTTCCATCGCGCCTGTTCCACTGGCTGCCAAAATCAACACATCGCTTTGAGTTTGGAACAGCCACTTTAATCCTTCGGTCACTTCTGCGATAATTTTGGCAAAGTCGCCGCTGCGATGACCGATCGGGTGCTTTGCCATTGCCAGTAGAACTTGTTCCGGTACGGGAGTCGGACCGGGAATCATCAGCATTAACTTGTCTTCCATTGCGGTGTCCTGCCTTTCGTCTGTCTCTAATGTCTCTGAGCCACTAAACGTCTCCCATCGCCTATTTCAAGGCATGAGCTAATTTCAGTAACTATTAATATGTAGAACCAGCATGATACACCTTCAGGCGATCGTCTCGGTTTTTTAGAGTTCTGTAATCTTTTCTGCGCTTTTTAAAGCAGCTAAGAGAGAGTATTACGGTTACTTTCTGGCTCAGCCCTTTAAGCTTTGAATCAAGCTTTAAAAAAAGGTGACCCGGATATCACGCCTATCCCAAGCATCCCGTGTTGCTGCTACCTTCCGGTCCTGACAAGATTTGGGCGTTGAAATCGCATGAGTCCGAGTCATCCTTACGATAGCATCTTGTGCAGCGAATTGCCATCTCGGTTCGATCGAACTTCTCGACAAGCTTCTTTACAATTGCCGCCCAATTCTTAGAAAAGATTCAGATCTGTTCAGCTTTATTTGATTATTCTTCAGCGAGTACTCTGCTACCGCTTCAGTCATCTCCACTTCAGTCATCTCCAATGGCTTCAACCCAAAGATCTAACCATTTTGTTCCTATAGATGCATTCTGAAACCCGGTTAACCCGGTAATCTAGGACTACAGTTAAAACCGATTAAAGCCCTGCCTGCCCGGAAGTCCAGCTAATCTCGTAACAAATCATGTGACAAGTTGGTTAACAAATGTTACGATTATGAGAGATTCAAAGAGGCTGGTATCAGCTATTTAGGCACTTAGGCAATTTGCCCAAAACTTGCTTAGCGTCTGCTGGTTCCGCATTAGCGAGGGGCAAGATCGGCTGTAACCGGGCTGACTGAAGCCGGACTGATTGGGACTCATATCTCCCGATTCGTGTTAGGTCAGCTTTCTACTTCAAAGCCATTGCTCAATCTGAATCTGACTGAGATGTTTCAGATTGCTATTTGTCCTTATATGTTCCTATAGATTCCTCGTTCCTATAGATTCCCCAGTTTCGGCTGTCGCCTCTCTATCTCAGACCCGCGATCGCCTGTAATAACAGGTTTTACTCGCTGAAGTTTCCATTCACCAGATTTCGCATTTCAGCTTAAGGTTTCGGATTTCGGCATTAAGGTCAACTTTAATAGGTTGACTTTAACCGCTTTTATAGTACATTTGTTCTAAGCCAAGTCCCTTTACTTCCCAGAGAAGCAGTATGAAAGCTACCACCACCTCTGCTGACATGGTTCGCTCCTACCTTCGGGAAATTGGTCGCGTTCCCCTGTTGACTCACGAGCAAGAGATTCTATATGGAAAGCAAGTGCGTCGCTCCGCGATGCTTTATGAGACAAAGGAGGCACTAGAAGACAAGCTAGGCAAGGTTGCCACCTTAGAAGAGTGGGCGGCACAGGTTGATCTGTCGATCGAAGAGCTAGAGCAGCTTGTAGTCGATGGAGAACATGCCAAGCGCAAGATGGTGGAGGCTAATCTCCGGCTGGTCGTGTCAGTCGCTAAGAAATATATCAAGCGCAATGTAGATCTGCTGGATCTGATCCAGGAAGGAACGATCGGGATGCAGCGCGGAGTCGAAAAGTTTGACCCGACGAAGGGCTACCGTTTCAGCACCTATGCCTATTGGTGGATTCGGCAGGCAATTACACGGGCGATCGCTGAGAAGGGGCGGACGATCCGTCTCCCGATCCACATTACTGAGAAGCTCAACAAAATCAAAAAAGTGCAGCGCCATCTTTCGCAGCAGCTCGGTCGAGCCGCAACCGCAGCAGAGCTGGCTGGAGAGCTGGAGCTAACGCCCAAGCAGGTGCGCGAATATTTGGAGCGTGCCCGCTTGCCGCTGTCTCTAGACCTACGGGTGGGAGATAACCAAGACACTGAACTGGGTGAACTGCTAGAAGACACAGGGCCTTCTCCTGAAGATTTTGCAGCACAGTCGGCTTTGAGAACTGAGCTAGAGCAAATCATGGCAGACTTGACCCCGCAGCAGCGGCAGGTTTTGTCGCTGAGATTTGGGCTAGAGGACGGTCAGGCTTTGACGTTGGCGAAGATTGGCGATCGCCTCAACATCAGCCGTGAGCGAGTCCGGCAGATTGAGCGCGAAGCCTTAACCAAGCTCCGCAAACGGCGAGCAGATATCCGCGAGTATCTAGCCAGCTAAGCTTCTAGAAAAGCCTGTAGGACAAGACTTCTACAGGCTTTTTCCGATAGAGTTGGTAGTGTTGCGTTGTGGCTTGGCTATGTCTTCTGATGCTCTTCCCTCCGATCGCCTCACCTACCCAATTAGCGTGACGGTAGACCAAGTTGATTCGTATCACGGCAAGACGATCGCTGATCCCTATCGCTGGCTAGAAGACCCCCACAGCGACGAAACAAAAGCCTGGGTTGAAGCCCA
>JBBSFA010000283.1:0-5278 GCA_038239185.1 Elainellales cyanobacterium
AGGATAGCCAACTCAGCTTAAACACTGAATCCCTTCGCTTCGATCGCCCGTCCTTCAAGTCGCAAAACCCAATTGGGAACGCTGAGAATAGTGAGCTGAACCTTGGCGGTTAATGAGATGGAAAAGGCGATCGCTGCGGTAAACGGCAAAGTAGATAGCATTTTGGCAAAGCTACCGCCAGAAGCGCGATCGTGGGTTGAAAGTTTGTCCTGGAATCAGCGTCGCTACATGCTGTCGCTGTGTCATCTCATGTGTGCGGCAACGCCAGAAACTCAAGCAGAGTTTATGGACGACTACACGGCAGATGGATTAGTTTCGCGCAAGCTGGAAGATCAAGAAACCAAGCAGCGCGTTCGGCAATATCTCAAAGAATTTCGGATTCAAACCGAGTTGAGTGAGGCAGTGCTGCGAAGCTACATCAAGCAGTTCTACATTCACTCGGCGCAAGACACCCGCCGCCAGCCAGATCAATATCTCGAATCGGCGTTGAAGCTGATGTCTAGCTCCGAAGAGCGCAATAATGTGTTCAACTATATCCTCGGATTTGAGCTGCTGAAGATGATGTTTAACATGAGCTGGCTTCAGCAAGAGCGGCTCTATCGGCTCCAGCGCAACCAGGACGAATTCATTGCGCTCTATATCAAGCCGATTCAACATGCCCATCGATTGAATGGCATTGTAGTGCCGAAGGACGAAGGCGTTTTTTTCGCCAAGCGCCATTATTTTGTGCAGCAGCCAGAGATCACGCCGAAGAAGCTGATTGAGCTGGTGATGGCTACTTTCACCACAGAAATTACTTCTAATTTTGGGTTTGCGATCATTCGCCATATCAGCTCACTCAACTTCGATTACGACCACATCTTTCAGCCTGAAACCGAAGTGATTTTTGTGCCTTAACGGGAAGGGTGAAGCGTCAGTCTGCACTCCACCCTTCCCGATCGACTAGGGCAGTTCATTCAGCACTTTAGTTAGCTTGCCAAACAGCTCATCAATCTGCGCTTTTTCGATGATGAGCGGTGGCGAAAGCGCAATGATGTCGGCAGTTGTGCGGATCAGCAAGCCTTGCTCATAGCAGCGCAAGAAGCAATCGAAGGCGCGAGCACCGGGCTTGCCGGGAATCGGCTCCAGCTCAATTCCGGCAACTAGACCCAAGTTGCGAGTATCAATCACATGCGGCTGACCCTTCAGTGAATGGACTGCATCCTGCCAATAGCCCGACAGATCACGGGCGCGATCGAACAGCCCTTCTTTTTCGTAGATATCCAGCGTTGCCATCGAAGCGGCACAGGCGACCGGATGCCCAGAGTAGGTGTAACCGTGGAACAGCTCGATCGCGCTCTCTGCCTTTTCCAGAAATGTGTCGTAGATGCCTTTGCGGACAAACACAGCAGCTAGAGGAACGGTTCCGTTGGTGATGCCTTTGGCGACGGTGACTATATCAGGCATTACCCCGAAATAATCTACCGCGAAACCAGTCCCCAGCCGCCCAAAGCCAGAGATCACTTCGTCGAAAATCAGCAAAATGCCATATTTGTCGCAGATTGCCCGCAGCCGTTGCAGGTAGCCCTTGGGCGGAATCAAAACCCCCGTGGAGCCAGCGACAGGCTCGACAATCACCGCCGCAATATTGGACGCATCGTGCAATGCCACAATGTTTTCTAGCTCATCGGCAAGGTGAGCGCCCCACTCCGGTTCTCCTTGGCTAAAGGCATTGTGCTCCAGGTTATGCGTATGCGGCAGATGATCAACGCCTGTGAGCAAGCCGCCAAAAAATTTGCGGTTGCCGCCGATGCCGCCCACCGAGATGCCGCCAAATCCCACGCCATGATAGCCACGCTCCCGCCCAATCAAGCGCTGTCGAGTACCCTGACCGCAAACTCGGTGATAGGCGATCGCAATCTTTAGGGCGGTATCGACTGCTTCTGATCCAGAGTTAGCGAAGAAAACGTGATCCAAATCGCCGGGCAGCATGTGAGCGAGGCGATCGGCAAGCTGGAACGCGCCAGGATGCCCCATCTGAAAGGCAGGGGAGTAGTCTAGGGTCATCACTTGTTTCTGCACCGCTTCGGCAATTTCCGATCGCCCATGTCCGGCGTTGACGCACCACAGCCCAGCCGTGCCGTCCAGAATTTGCCGTCCGTCTTCGCTGGTGTAGTGCATCCCTTTGGCGGAAACCATGACGCGCGGCTTTTCCTTGAACTGCCGATTGGCGGTAAACGGCATCCAGAAGGCTTCCAGGCTCGCGCGATCGGCGGAGGAGAAGGAAAGAGAAGTAGAGTCCTGCATAGTGATCGGAAGTTAGGGTAAGATTTATCCAATTTAATTTAAAGGGTTTAAAGGCTAACGTTCAGATTTGAAAGCCTGAATTTAACAAAGTGCTTCTGAAAACTGAAAATCGCCATTCCAGAGCGGCTGGAATGGCGATAAATCGTATTTTAGCTAACTGGCAAACGCTATCGATCGCTTATCGAACGCTGTCAGAGATTTTTTCACCTGCTTCGGCAGCCTTGTCTTTGATATTCCCAGCACTTTCCTGAGCGCCAACCGAGTATTCTTTACCAAACTGCGAGAAAGCTTCAGCCGAATCCCGGATTGTATTGTCGATCCGTTCGCCCAGCGGTACATCTCCCTCCACTTCGTCTCGGAATTGCCCCATTGTTTTAGGTCTATCGGTACTGCGATCGAATTTCTCGATGCGATCGCGGAACCGTTCACCCAGAGATTCCTCTGCATGTGCCGCTTGGATGCCAAATCCAAAGGCTAAAACCCCAGCTAGGAGCAGCGCGGAAAGGCGTTTAACGCTGAAGGCGGAGAGCAAGTTAAAAAAGGCTCTAGAAATAAAGCTAAGCATGAGATTTCTCCATCCAGGGTCAATTTCGCAATAATCCCTCATAGCTTATCTAGATCAGTCGCATGATCCCTCTTACTAAAGTCACATCCACACTAAAGTCACATCCACATCCGGCGATTACACCAATAACTCACCTGTTTCCTGCAACTTGTGTAACCGATGATAGATGCCGCCATGATGCAGCAACTGATGGTGGTTACCTACCTCAACGATTTGCCCTTGATCGAGCACTACAATCTGATCGGCTTCGCGAACGGTACTTAGCCGATGGGCGATGATAATCGTGGTGCGCGTTCCCAGAATGCTTTGCATTGCCAACTGGATCGATCGCTCCGATTCATAGTCCAAACTAGAAGTCGCTTCGTCAAAGACCAGCACATCTGGGTGCATCAGCAACGCGCGGGCAATCCCCAACCGCTGTCGCTGACCGCCCGATAGACGCACTCCCCGTTCACCCACGACCGTCTTGAAGCCCTGCGGCAGCAGATGAATGAACTCATCGACCCTGGCAATTTGACAGGCAGATTTAACTTCTGCTGGCGTTGCCGTGGGATTGCCGTAGATCAAGTTGTCCAGCAAAGTGCCGTTGAACACATCCACTTCTTGGTGAACGATCGCCAGCCGCTTGCGGTAGCCTGTCACATCCAACTGGCGGACATCCTGACCGTCAATCAGGATGCGACCCGACTGTGGCTCGAAGTAGCGGAACAGCAGCTTCACTAAAGTAGACTTCCCCGAACCCGATCGCCCCACCAATGCCACCGTCTGATTTGGCTCAATCAACAGGTTAATGTTGTGCAAAACCGGGCGATCGGCATCGTAGCCAAACGATAGATGCTCGAAATGCACCTTGCCCGTAAACTGATAGTGGCGCAGGGAATCCGGCGATGCCTCCAAGTTAGCGGCATCTGTGCCAGAAGGCAATTCCAGAAACTCGTGCAACCCTTGAATCGAGGCATAGCGGCGCACAAAAATCTCGGCAAGATGGCTAATCGGCTCTAGTTCAGAATATGCCATGCTAGAAATAGTCAGCGTTGTGACAAAATGACCCAGCGAGATTTGTCCCTGCACGGTTGCCCACAAGGTCAGCGCCAGCACGCCAAACAGCGCGGATTCAACGACTAACTTCTGCCAGGAAAATAAGATGACGTAGCCTTTATGAATCCGATAATCTAGGAGATTAAATTCGCGTTGGATTCGCTGTTTCTGGCGCTTTAGCTCATCCGCTTCGGTTGCGAAGGCTTTTACTGTCTTGATATTGGTGATGATTTCAGAGGTGCGACTTTCTGTATTTTCTTCGTATTTATCTAGTGCTCGCTCTTTTTTGATCAATCGCAGCAGACTCTTTAGCGTAAAGATCAAAACAAAGACAAACGAAAATAAAAAGATGACTGCAATTCGCCATTCAATGACCAGAATCATTCCGAAAATACCTACAATCCGAAAGAATTTAGGAACCATTTGTCCCGCAATCTCTGGATAAGTCCAGGTATGGTTAGACAAGCCGCGCGCTACCCGTCCGGCGATGCGTCCGGCATTGTTTTCGTCATAGTACTCCAGCGGCAAAGTCAGGATTTTGCTGATAGTTTCTATAGTGTGGTCGCGTCTGGCTTTAAAGGCAATATCCCAGTGAAACCAACCGCTCAGCCACGGTTGAAACGGCGCACGCACGACCGTTACTACAAAAATAATGCTGAGCAATACCCACAAGGCAAAAGCCCGATCGCTCCCCTGTCTGAATATTGCCGCCGTTTGGTCGATCAACTGCTGTAAGGGACGATCGATCGGCTGCTGAGACAACAGGTTCAACAACTGCCCGATCGCATAAGGAACTGCCAGATCGGTAATTTCAAACGCGCTACTCATTGCCATACTGAAAATTGACAGTGACCAATACGATCGATAGTAATCAATCACGTCGCGTAATTTTGCCATGATAATTTCTCCTTGCCAGAGTCAGATAGGATAAAAGATGCAAGATGAATACTGAATTACAAAAGTGGGAAATAATTTTTCAGGAGAAAACGACGCAAAAAGCCGAAATCGCGTTTCGGCAGTAACGTGAGCGACGGTATTAAATGAAAAAGTAAAACTAATCGCGCTAGAGGAGCTGTGTAGGCGCAGGAGCACCAGAAATAGCGTCGCCAAACAAGAGGGATAACATGGCTTTTATTCCTAAAAAGCTTGTGACTACGTATTGTAACATCAATGTAGTATGTTTAGTCAATATTATGTTTAGTTAGGCGGATTATCGATCGAGCTAGCAAAATACAGAGGATAATGAGATATAGGATTCTAGTTGCTAGCTATGGCTCAACAGCTTTTCGATACTGAAGAAATCGTCACTGAGCTTGACATCAGCCATCTGACGATCGAGGACGACACCCCAGTGGACAACTTTCAATCAGAGAAGCAGCAACGATTACT
>JBBSFA010000284.1:0-5277 GCA_038239185.1 Elainellales cyanobacterium
CCCTAACAATGCATTAGCAACCAACTGATAATCATTAGCTTGGATCAGCAGTTCTGGTAGCCAAGGTAATTGAAAGAAAAAGACGTACCAGCTTTTGAGGAGCTGCGACGGGGTAAGCAATCCAGCCGCAAATTTGGCAGGATGTGGAAAATTAAGCACGACTAGGCGATCGCACAGTTCAGGATACGCATAGGCAAAATTCCAGGCAATTGCACCGCCCCAATCGTGACCGACTAGAGTGCAGCGATCGTAACCTAAATTGTTAATTACGCCGACCACATCGCGGAGCAAAACTTCCATGCGGTAGGCTTGGGGGGCAGTCGGTTTGTCGCTGTCGTTATAACCGCGCAGATCGATCGCCACCACTTTGTGATCTTGGGCAAACTCAGGAATTTGATATCGCCAGGAATACCAGAACTCTGGAAAGCCGTGCAGCAGGATCATCAGGTCGCCTTCGCCTTGAGTCACGTAATGCAGCCGCACGCCATTGGTGATGATAGCGCCGTGCTGCCAAGAATCAGAAGCCTGCATAGGTCAACCTATAAATTTTGCGACTCAAAGGTGTTGCACTGCTGCAAGTCACCGCTCTGGATGCCCCGCTTGAACCAACGAACGCGCTGAGCAGAACTGCCGTGCGTAAAAGACTCTGGGACAACGTAGCCTCTAGACTGCGACTGAAGGCGATCGTCTCCAATGGCGCTGGCAGCATTCAGCGCTTCTTCAATATCGCCCTGCTCTAGGACTTTCTGCGATTGCTCAGTATGGTTTGCCCAGATGCCTGCAAAGCAATCAGCCTGTAGCTCCAGCCGCACTGACAGGGCATTGGCTTGAGCTTTGCTGGAGCGCTGCTGCAAATCTTGTACCTGCTGCGAAATCCCAATCAAGTTCTGGACATGATGTCCCACTTCATGGGCAATCACATAGGCTTCAGCAAAGTCTCCAGGCGCGCCCAGGTCATTTTTGAGCTGATCGTAGAAGCTCAGGTCGATGTAGACTTTTCGATCGCGCGGACAGTAAAACGGGCCAGTTGCTGTTTCGGCATTCCCACAAGCAGATTGGGTAGACTCAGAAAACAAAACCAGCTTCGGATTAACATACTGTTCACCCATCTGATTAAAAATGTCTTTCCAAGTATCTTCTGTCTCTGCCAGCACCGCTGAGACAAACTGCGCCTTTTGGTCGGCGGCGGGCGGGCGCGTCGCCTGCGAGGGAGCATTTGTATTAGGAGCATCTGCCTGCGGTGCGATCTGATCCAAGATCGCGCCTGGGTTGCCGCCCAGCAGAGTTACTATCACCGCTAGAACCACCATGCCTATGCCGCCGCCAACAACTGGCGCAGAAGCTCTCATGCCGCGCCGATCTTCAACGTTGTCACTTCTCCGACCAAATTGCCACCGCATCGAAGTCCCCTTGGCGATCGCCTATGTGAATGAATAGTAAGTGAATGAACAGTAAGTGAATGAATCAGTCAATCAAATTCAAGACGACTCTACCATAGGCATCACCACAAGGGATTGAGCCGAAAGATAGGTCACTGAATCCTGGGGTGCTTTAATCTAGAGAAGATCCGAGATAAGTTTACCGTGAGCTATCGCAATCCCGTTCCAACCGTTGACATTATTATTGAGCTAGTCGATCGCCCCCAGCCTGCGATTGTTCTAATTGAGCGGCTCAATCCGCCCCCAGGCTGGGCAATTCCGGGCGGCTTTGTAGACTATGGCGAATCCGTCGAATCCGCCGCGCAGCGAGAAGCGCTGGAAGAAACGGGCTTGCAGATCGAGCTAATTGAACAGTTTCACGTTTACTCTGATCCCGATCGCGACCCGCGCCAGCATACGCTCAGCGTGGTGTTTTTGGCGACTGCCAAAGGGGAACCCAAAGCGGGCGACGATGCCAAAACGCTCGGCGTGTTTGAACTCTGGCGGCTACCCGACAATCTCTGCTTCGACCACGATCGCATCCTGCGAGACTACTGGTACTATCGGCAGTATGGCATTCGTCCGCGACTCTAAATTTATGACCCATCAGATCATCAAAACCGAAAATGCTCCGGCTCCAGTCGGTCCTTACAACCAGGCGATCGCGGCAAGCGGCAAGCTGATTTTTGTTGCCGGACAGATTCCGCTTGATCCCAAGACTGGCGCGATCGTCAGTCCAGAAGTTGCCGCGCAGACTGAGAAGGCGATCGCCAATCTCAAAGCCATTCTGGAAGCGGCAGGATCAACGCTGCAAGATGTCGTCAAAACAACAGTCTTTTTGGCAGACCTGAACGATTTTGCGGCGATGAATGCCGTTTATGCCCAGCATTTTGCCGAAGCGATCGCGCCTGCCCGCGCTTGCGTTGAGGTGTCACGTCTGCCCAAAGATGCGCGAGTCGAAATTGACTGTATTGCAGTGATTGCAGCATTGCAGTGATTGCAGCCGTAAACACTGTAAAAATCGCAGCAGAATATCAAAACCCCCGATTTTCCAGTGTGAAGCGTAGGAAAACCAGGGGTTTATTCGGTTTAGAAAAGTTGTGATGTGAAAGAAGTGTGATGTGAAAGAAGCGTGATGTGAAAGAAAGATTAGCTTAAAGTTCAGCCCGAATCGTAAAGCAATAATCTCCCCCAGGTTCAAGCTGATAATCAGACTGTTCCAAAAAACGGCTCAGCGGTTCTTTGATCAACGCCCGTCCTAGCGAAGGTTCGATCGAGAGCTTCCCTTGCCCAAATCGCCATTGAAACTGCCAGTCATATTTTCCTGCCCGCACTTCACCCGCGATCGCACCTTGCGACCAAGACTGATAGGTGATCCGAACATGTGCCGTAGTCTGGGGTAAACGCTTAGAACTCACTTCAAAACTCACTTAAAACTTAGTTGCTTTAGCATCAACCTGCCGCGCCAGTTCGGCATCTGGTTCTAGCACCCACAGTACCAGCCCCTTAGGAATCCGAGTCAAAAGCACTGAATTGCCGCGCTGCCTCATCAAATCCGCTTTATGCTGGGCGATTTCCACCGTTGGGAAAACCCTGACAAAAATATAGTATTCGCCCTCATAGTGGATCGCGCCCAGCAGTGTCGGCATATTTGGCAGCAAGACATGACATCGCTCAACGGCTTTTTGAGAAAAAATTGGGGTTGGCTCTAGTGGCTTCATTGCGTTTGCTCGTATGGGCAGGGAAATCTAGCTGGGCAGGGAAATCTAGCTGATATTGACTCTAACGAAGTTTCTCAGTTTGAGCCAATTGCAGACTTACGGAAACTCTAGGGTGCGCTAAACCGCCTTTCTGAGTTCGGTTCCACTCACTTCAGCTTGACGAGCCGGATTGCTACAGTGAAGTCACGAAGCACTTCAGGTCACGCAAACAAGCGATCGCAAGACAGGCGATCGGCAGGCAAGTGACCGTTACTCTATCACTTCGGGATCACTTCGGTAAGGTAAGACCCATGAATGACTCAACCAATCGCCTCTCAGAATTCTTTGAAAGCAGCGGTCAACCGAATACACTTTGGCGCTACGTCCAATCGATGAGTCCTGAAACAGCAGCGCAGCTTTCTAAGCCAGAATCACCAGAGGTTCTGCAAGTTATGGAGCGCAACATTGTGGGTTTGTTAGGGGGACTTCCCTCTGAGCAATTTGATGTTTCAGTGACAACCAGCCGCGAGGGCTTAGGTAGACTGTTGGCTTCCGCAATGATGAGCGGCTACTTCCTGCGGAACGTTGAGCAGCGGATGGATTTTGAGCGCTCTTTCCAATCGCTAGGGCTGGGAGCCTCTGAGGACAGTCAAGGCTAATTGATGTAAAGCAGCATTGTTGAAGTGGCGATCGCACCCCAAACAATCAGGAGTGCAATCGCTACTGCTTTCTAGTTCGCCTACTGACTTACAAGCGGTCGTGTCCCTAACCCTTTGGGAGACTGGGCAGGTGGCGCTGATTCAGGGGGTGCTGTGATTGGATCGGGGGCAAGTGGCACTAGCGGCGATAGTTCCGGTGCTGGCACGGGTTGCCTGACAGCAGTATCAGGAACGGGTGGAGAATCGATCGCTGCCTCTCTTCTGGGCGCGGGTCTGGGCGCAGGCGCATTACCTAAATCTGACTTGGGGATCGGACTGAGAGAAGGAACGGGATCAGATGGCAGATCTGGAATCGACTTCAAATCAGAGGTCGAATCGTAAGGAGAGGGCGCTGCTGGTTGAGGAATAGGGCTAGTGTAAAGCGGCTGAGCTGGAGCAGGTGCAGTGTAGTAGCTGGGAGCAGGAACCGATCGATAAACTGGCTCTTCAAGTTTTGGTGCAGATGGGAACAGCTTTGGATCTTCTTGAACGGGCCAATTGCTCTGAGGCGGAAAAGGCTGCTCATGGCTAAAGAGATTGGAAGAGAAATTGGAAGCCGATTGAGGAGTATCTGGAGTATCTGCACTTTTTTGAGCGGCAGGCTGATAGCGCACAGCCAGCCCACCCCCTGCACCTAAACCCAATCCGGCTAGCGCTGTAATCAGTAAGGCTACAGGCAGTTTGCGTTGGGGAACCGGTTGAGGTTTGGGATCAGGTCGATCGCCCTGGGTAGGCAGATTTGGCAGTAACGGAAGAACTTTATGCGTAGGTGCTTTAGGCGCGACAGCGACAGTAGCCTGCGAGGTTTTCATCTGCACCTGAGCGGACGGGGTTCCTGGTACAGCGATCTCTGGAGCAGGCACAACAGGAATCGTCTCTTCTTCTTTTGGTTTTTCTACAGATTTGTTTAGGGGCGGCTCAGGCAGCAATGTTAACCAATCGCTTAGCCTAGGGATTTCTCCCACGATCGATCGCATCACCACAAAGGGCATCCCGTCTTCCTCAAAGCAATCCAGCACCCGCGCTGTCCCTGGTATGGTTTCTTGCTGCGAGAGCGATCGCACCCCTTGCATAAACTGCTGTTTCAGCTCGACAAAATCTGGGCGCTGCTGGACTACCGGATTGAGCGTTTGCAGAATCACAGGTTGAGCTAGCAGCGTGTGGGTTGCCTCGTAAGTTACACCAAAATCGCTCTGGTGCAAGCAGGCTTGAATCACATATTTGCTGCTTTGAAGCGTGGTTCCAGCTATCAAAGTCATGGGCGATGCGTTAGGGGAAAACGTCTCAATTATGGTAGCAGGGATCGATCGATTCGTAGGTTTGCAGCCAGCTTAAAGCTTGCCGATCATTTCTTCTGGACGTACCCATTGGTCAAATTGTTCTGCGGTCAAAAAGCCTAGCTCTATGCAGGCAGCTTTGAGCGTGATGCCTTCGGTGTGGGCTTTTTTGGCAGCTTTAGCC
>JBBSFA010000285.1:0-5274 GCA_038239185.1 Elainellales cyanobacterium
CCCGCTACGTTTTGCTTGATCAAGTCTGCGACGGTGATGCTCTGATCTTTGATGTAAGGCTGATCCATCAACGACAGCTCTTTCAGGCGCTTGTCAATCCGTCCTTCCACAATCTTCTCGCGGATATTGACGGGCTTGCTGCCCAAGTCATCCTTGCCCATCTCGATTTCTTTTTCTTTAGAAACCACTGCCGGAGGAATGTCCTCGACTCTGACATACTCCACGTTGGGAGATGCCGCGATCTGCATCGCTACATCTTTCACCAAGGCTTGAAAGGCATCATTCCGAGCCACAAAGTCGGTCTGACAGTTGATTTCTACCAGCACTCCCACACGACCGCCTGTGTGGATATAGCTGCCTACCAATCCTTCAGCAGTGGTTTTGCCAGCCTTCTTCTCGGCTGAAGTGATCCCCTTCTGACGGAGCCACTCCATGGCTTTTTCCATATCGCCGTCAGATTCTGAAAGCGCTTTCTTGCAGTCCATCATGCCTGCGCCTGTTTTATCGCGCAGCTCCTTCACTAACTTTGCCGATATTTCCGCCATTGCTCTTGTGATCCCTGTTCTAAAAAGTGCTGGATTTTTGCTAAATTTTTTAGGCGCTGAGTGCTAGCGCTAAAAACCCCAGCACTCAGCCCTGCCTTCTTAGTCCTTTGCTTCCTCTTCTTCGTCGGGCAAGTCAGTCTCAACGTAGCTATACTCGGATTCTGCGCCTTCGTAATCTTCGTACTCTTCTTCTGCTTCCAGTTCGCCGTGGCGACCTTCGTAGATCGCATCAGCGAGGCGTCCGACAATTAGTTTAATCGATCGAATCGCATCGTCGTTTGCTGGAATCGGAATATCTACGGTGTCAGGGTCGCAGTTGGTGTCCAGCAGCGAGACGATCGGGATGTTCAGCTTCTGGCATTCCTGCACAGCGTTGTATTCCCGCCGCTGATCGACAATCACCACAATGTCAGGGACTTTCCGCATTCCCTTGATGCCACCGAGGTACTTTTGCAGCTTTTCCATTTCGCGGCGCAGTACGGCAGCTTCTTTCTTGGGCAGCATGTCTAATGCCCCTGTCTCTTGCCGCCGCTCCAATTCCTTGAGGCGATCGACTCTGGTTTTGATCGTCACCCAGTTCGTCAGCATTCCCCCCAGCCAGCGCTGGTTAATAAAGTAGGAGCCAGAGCGCATCGCTTCTTGGGCAATGATGCCTGCGGCTTGCCGCTTGGTGCCTACGAATAAAACGCGCTTGCCTTGCTCCGATGCAGTCCGCAGGAAGACATAAGCGGCTTCCATCAACTGAGCGGTTTGCACCAGATCAATGATGTGAACCCCGTTCCGCGAGGTGTAGATGTACGGAGACATCTTGGGATTCCATCGACGAGTTTGGTGTCCAAAGTGAACCCCAGACTCTAGTAATTGAGCCAAAGAAACAACAGCCATTAATTTTTCTCCTTTCGGGTTAATCCTCCATCCAGGCGCATTTTGCAGGGCAGAATCGCCCACCAAAACACCCGAAACCCCGGATGTGTGAGTTGAAACAACTTTACTAGGATAACACTTGCCGATCGCCCTTGACCTGCCCTAGCTTCAAGAATTTGACCGATTATTTTGACCTCATATTCTGTCTTCCCATCCTGCACAATAGAAAATGCACCCGTGAAATGCACCATCCATAATGCCAACCCCCAATCCAGATGGGCTGACGCACACTGATCTTGTTACTGCTGATCTTGTTACTGAAGTTGAAACGCCTGCAATCACACAGATCTTAAACCGGGTTCAACCCAAGCCAGAAACAACCATTCTGCTGCTGGCAGTGCTGGTGGGAACGGGCGCGGGCGCAGGCGTGGTATTGTTTCGAGCGCTGATTCAAGCCATCCACCATTTGATGTTTGGGGACGTTTCGAGTGCTCTATCGGTTTGGGGACACTGGACGATCGCCCTGATTCCGTTTTTGGGTGGACTGCTGATTGGCTTGCTGCGGTGGCGGATGCAGGATTTTGGACCCGGCCTAGCAAAGCTAATGGAAGTGGTGCAGGGCAACCGAGAAGTGGTGCTGCTGAATCCAATTACCAAAATGGTGGCGGCTTCCGTCTCGCTGGGCAGCGGGGCTTCATTAGGTCCCGAAGGCCCCAGCGTTGAGATTGGGGCTTACTTCAGTTTGCTGCTGGGTCAAGCGCTGCGGGTATCGCAAGAGCGACGGCAGCTTTTGCTGAGCGCAGGCGCAGCGGCAGGTTTATCCGCAGGGTTCAATGCGCCGATTGCCGGAGTCTTTTTTGCGTTTGAGGTGGTTTCTCGCACCACGTTTGCCGCTTCAGCCGCCAGTGTGGTCTTGCTGGCAGCGGTCGTGGCTGCTTGGATTGCCCAAATTGGATTAGGCTCTCAGCCCGCTTTCGCGCTGCCTGCCTACGAAGTTCGCAGTCTGATGGAGCTGCCGCTCTATGTTGGCTTGGGCTTGTTGGCAAGCGTGGTGTCACTCTTGTACGTGCGATCGCTCAAGTTCTCGCAGCAGTGCTTTCAGGGGAAAGTGCCTAGCGTCCAATGGCTGGCGCAGATTCCGCAGCCGCTCCATCCTGTGATGGGCGGAATTTGTTTAGGTTTGGTGGCTTTGAAGCTGCCGCAAATTTTGGGCGTGGGCTACGAAACGGTCGAGTCGATGCTGCAAGATGTCCAGTTTCCCTTGCAACTCGTCATCACGCTGCTGCTCGTGAAGCTGGTGATGACGGCGGTGAGCTTTGGCAGTGGATTTGTGGGGGGTGTGTTTGCCCCAGCGCTGTTTTTGGGCGCGTCGCTGGGATCAGTGTATGGAAAGGTGCTGGCGATCGCCCTACCGGTTCTACACCCCTACATGGCATCCCCACCCGCCTACGCGATGGTGGGGATGGCGGCAGTGCTGGCAGCCAGTGTGCGCGCTCCGCTGACCTCGGTGTTGCTGTTGTTTGAGCTAACGCATGACTACCGGATTGTCTTGCCGCTGATGACGGCAGTTGGACTGAGCAATTGGCTGATTGACCATCTTCAGCCGCAAGTGGTGATCGACAATACCAGAGAGCCAGTCCTGCCGATCGAACCAGTTCAGCCGATCGAAATCCCAGAAATCACGATCGCGGAGGCGATGCACCTGTCGCCTTTGCAGCTCGCGGGAACGTTGACTTTGGCAGAAGCGGGGCAAGTGCTGATTGAGCAGCGTAGCCGGAGCGCCTTGGTCATGGGTGAGGAGCAAGACCTACTGGGGATCATGACGCTGCAAGATATGAATCGGCTATTGTCGCGGACTAAATCTGAGGTGGAATCGGCAACTTTGCTGCAACAGCCGATTCAGGCGCTCTGCACCACCAAAGTTCTCTCTGCCCATGCGGATGAACTGCTGAAAGAGGCGATCGATCGGATGGCAACTCGCGGACTTCAGCAATTACCGATCCTCAGCCGCGACCCGTCGCCGCGAGTCATTGGGCTGCTCAGTCAGGAAGATGTGGCGCTTGCCCAAACGATCGCCAGAGCCAGAGAAACCTTCCAGCGCCATCTGGAAAGCCAAACTGCACTGGCGGCAGAGCAACAGGCGCAAGAGGTGGGAGTTGGGGAGGCATAATCAGAAAGTGATAAGAAACACACTGGATAGAACCTCAGCCTCCGTGAAAACACATTGCTGTCTAGTCCTGATTCAGTGTAAAACGGAGAGAGCGATCGCATCTGATTGTTTGTTCCGGATCAATCCTTTCGCACTACATCATTAAAAGGCTTGACAGCATGACTGCTTACGGTTCTGGTTGGAAACATCACTTCATTGAAACCAACAACATTCGACTCCACTGCGTAGTTCAAGGCGAAGGGGAATTGGTGATCCTGCTGCATGGTTTCCCAGAGTTTTGGTACTCCTGGCGGCATCAAATTCCCGCATTGGCAAAGCATTTCAAAGTGGTAGTTCCAGATCTGCGGGGCTACAACGATTCTGACAAGCCCAAAGGCGGCTACGACTTGGACACCCTCAGCGCTGATATTGGCGGTCTAGTTCAGAGCTTAGGCTACCTGAAAGCCCACATTGTCGGACATGATTGGGGCGGCGCGATCGCCTGGAATCTGGCTCAAAAGTTTCCTAATCTGCTCGATCGCCTTGCAGTGCTTAACGCTCCGCATCCGCATCGCCTCATGCAGGAGCTAGGCGGCAATCTCGATCAGCTCCGGCGAAGCTGGTATCTGCTGGCTTTCCAAATTCCGGCTCTGCCAGAGTGGCTGATCCAGCAAAACCTTCCCAACATCGTTAAAACCCTGTTTCAAGATCAAGCGGTTCGCAAAGGCGCTTTTACCCAAAGAGATACGGAGCTTTATCAAGCGGCGCTGGAGAAACCTGGTGCGCTGTCCGCAGTGCTTGGCTCTTATAGACAGCTCCTGTCGCCGCAAACCTGGCTGGCTAACTGGGGGCGATCGCCGCTGCCCATCACCGTGCCGACGCTCGTGCTCTGGGGGGAAGACGATGTTTTCTTTACGCCAAAGCTGATGGAAGGGATGGATTTGCTGGTGGCGGCTCCGCTTCAGCTCAAGCTTTTGTCTCACTGTGGGCATTGGGTACAGCAAGAAGCGCCGCAAACGGTGAACCGGGAACTCTTAAACTTCCTGCGATCGCCTGCTTAAACCCAGCTTGAACCCATTACCGAGTAGCAGGTTTAATCTTTTTCTCGGTGATTGCCCGGTTAGCCCTAGTCGAAACTGCCTCTAGACTGGTCTGGATGGGAGTGTAAATTTTTTCTCTTAAAATAAAGCCTTTTATGCTAAGCGCAGACGAATTGATCTCTTTTGCTTCGGAATCGATCGATACTTGTGCGAACGAAGAGCTTCAGCAGCGCCTGAGTCTATACCAGGTGTTTCTGAGAGTTTATGAGCATCATCGTGGACTGCTGGATGAAATCTTGCGTCTAGAAAATTCTGGCAGCAAAGCGCTGGCAAGCGTGGCGCTTCCCTATGTTCAAGGGGTCGTGGCAGATGACCAGATTCACTTGGTCACGAACCTGCTAGGCGGGAACACGCAGGCGTTGAGACAGCCCCAGCATACCTGGCTGATGGGGCGCGATTCCCGCAAAGTTAATATTGCCATCCAGGATACTCGGCTTTCGCGCTGCCATGCGGGGATTCGCTATGCTGAGGACGGATTCTATCTGTTCGATCTCGCCAGCAGCAACGGTTCCTTTATCAACGGCGAACAAGTCTGGCGATCGACTCTGTTGAAGGATGGCGATCGGGTGCGCTTAGGTAGCCTCTCTTTCGTGTTTTTTGTCTGCCAATCGACTCA
>JBBSFA010000286.1:0-5233 GCA_038239185.1 Elainellales cyanobacterium
CCGAAGCGGTTCGGGTTCAGATCACAGCGCAGTATGACCAGGTGGTAGAGAGTCACATCAACAACTCGCAGTTGCGGGGCAACTTTAGCGCCCGCACAGAAGTTGTGAATCAGGTGAATCAACTGCTGCAAGGGCTGTCTGGCATCAGCGAAACGGCAAGAGTGCCGATCGAACTTTACAACTCAAATGGCTCTAAGTTTGGGACTTATACGCCAAATCCATCGGGCGGAGCCAGCACAGTCAGCGGTGCACAGTAGATCTGCACAGCAAATCTACAAAACGCCTTTGGAGCTGGGGATCAAGTGCGCCCGACGCGGATCTATTTCGATCGCCATCCGCAATGCCCGCGCAAATGCCTTAAAGGTGGCTTCAATGATGTGATGTGAGTTAATCCCATCGAGCTGGCGAATGTGCAGTGTCAGTTGGGCATGGTTGACTACTGCCACGAAGAACTCGCGCACGAGCTGTGTGTCGTAGGTTCCAACTCGCTGGGTTGGAATCTCTAAGCCATAGCTCAAATGCGGACGACCTGAAAAATCAAGCGTGACTTGCACCAGCGCTTCATCTAAGGGCGCATGGAAATGACCAAAGCGGACAATGCCCTTGCGATCGCCCAACGCCTTAGACAGGGCTTGCCCTAGAGTGATCCCTACATCTTCATTCGTGTGGTGATCGTCAATTTCAATATCGCCTGTTGCCTGAATGTCCAGATCGAGCAGACCATGCGAAGAGAGCTGATGCAGCATGTGATCCAAAAACGGCACGCCTGTTTTGACATTACACTTGCCTTGCCCATCTAGATTGAGGCTGACTGACACATTAGTTTCGCCTGTGGCTCGATGCACCGAAGCCATCCGCGCCGGAAGCTCTAGATGGAGAGGACTAAGAGATGTCACGGCGCGATCGCCCAAAGAATCACGAGTCTGCATAGCTTAAGCGGAATAGAGATCAATAGGATATCAAGTTAGGTTTAACCTAACTCGATATCCTGATTATGACAGGTACAGGGTATCTGGCGGCTAGTGCTTCAACACGACTCGATACCGCGCCTTTCCTTCCTGCAAATGGGCGATCGCCTCATTCACTTGATCAAAGGGAAACAGCTCTGTAACTGGCTCAATCCCGTGCCGAGCCGCAAAATCGAGCATCTGGACCAGGGTTTGAGGACTGCCCAATGGGCTACCTGACATAGATTTCTGCCCGCCAATCAGCGAGAAGGCATAAGACTCGATCGCATTGGGGACAACGCCAACAAAATGCAGTCGCCCTTTGGGTCGCAGCGCGGCGATATAGGTTCCCCAATCGAGATCGGCATTGACTGTCGAAAGAATCAAATCAAACGAGTTAGCCGCCGCCTCTAGCGCTTTGGGATCGCGAGAATTGATGAAATGATTTGCGCCTAGATCACGGGCTTCCGCTTCTTTGGCAGGATTGGTCGAGAAAGCGGTGACATCGCAGCCCCAAGCGTGCAGAAACCGCAATGCCATGTGCCCCAAGCCGCCGATCCCAATCACGCCCACGCGATCGGTCGGTCTGACATCAAACTGCATGATCGGGTTAAACACAGTCAAGCCGCCGCAGAACAACGGACCTGCTTTGACCGGATCAATGCCCTCGGGAATCGGAGTCACCCATTCCTCATGTGCCCGCACCTTGTCGGCAAAGCCGCCATGTCGTGCCACGATCGTCTGTTCTGCCGTCAAGCAAAGATTGTGATTTCCCGTCATGCACCATTCGCAGTGCATACAGGAGTGAGAATACCAACCTAACCCGACTCGCTGCCCGACTTTAACGGTGGTGACGCGATCGCCAATTTCGGCAACGGTTCCCACCACTTCATGACCGGGCACAAACGGGTATTGGGAATTTCCCCACTCGTTTTTCAACATGCTCAGGTCGCTGTGACAAAGCCCACAGTATTCCACCTTGATCTCAACTTCTTCGTCCTTGAGCACCCCTGGATCGTACTCAAAAGGCTCCAGCTTCCCCCCAGCTTCATGGGCTGCGTAGGCTTTAATCATAATGGCATCCCGATATACAAGGTTTACTTAAAAAGGAGCTGCGATCGTATTGTATTAGATCGCAATGGCTTTGTATTGGATTGCAATGGCTTTGTGTCGGGTTGCAATGGCTTTGTAGCGGCTGCAATGGCTTTGTGTTGGGTTGCGATCGTATTGCAGGCAGCACAATGCATTATTGAGTCATGACAATTGTAATGAGATGAGTTGCGATCGCATTGTGCGGGACAACAATTGAATTTATTCCAGAACAGCATCCTATGTCTATGTACACAGACTGCTGAAAAGTGATCAGTTTATGATGTGAATGGTAATCTGCAACAACTATAGACATCGTTAGCCTACAAACCGCTTAAATGTATAGGGCAATACCCAATGGAGGCAATACATGATAAATCTAGCTCTGTTGAAACAACGAGGATGGCGTCTTCTAACTGGACGTAAGATCTATCAAGAGCTGTGTGATAAGCAATGGACTCTTCATCCGAATGAAGAATCGGTTTCTGCGTCAGCCATTTATTTGAATGGGGAACTGGACAAGGTAACTGCTGTTCAGGAAGAAACAACTTACGCTTATGAATTAAGAAGAATTCAAGGTGGGATACAGGAACATATTGCAACCACTGCTTATCGGTTGCGCGATGTACAGATTTATAACGGGTATATCTATAAAAAAGCGATGAAATTTCCTCTCACAACAGCCAAAGAATCTCTTTTTGGAGGAGGTAAACTAGAGCCTATCCCTAATGCTGCTTTAGCCTGTACTCGTGATGGCAACCGTTACTTCGGTCATTGGATGACAGATGATTTGACCTTGACGATAGCGGCGCAGCAATTAGCACAAGCAATTAGAATATCTCAAAAACTGACCGATCATCAAGTTGAATACACCAATCTCTTTGATATTCATTCCACTTCAGTTACCAAAGCTCAGTGCAAAGAATTGATTGTAATTGAAGACTTTGGACAAAATGAATTCAAACGCGAACGATATGAATATATGCGCTCCAAGTTAAAGGAGATATCTTCGTTTCGAGCAGGAGAAGGAGTTATGCTGCTGCGTGGAAAAACTGGAATTGAGCGATCGCTATTAAACGAGAATGAAATTGCTGAATTCCTCAGCGGACAAGGCTTCACGGTTATTGATCCTCAAAAAATGTCTGCGAGGGAGATAGCCCGTCAGACTCTTGGGGCAAAAATTGTGGTTGGAGTGGAAGGTAGCCAATTGATGCATGGATTGTTCACACTGGAGGAAGAAGGAACAATGCTAATGTTGCAACCTCCCTATCGATTCAACAATATATATAAGGACTACACCGATTGCTTAGGACTGAAATATAGTTTTGTCGTTGGCAAACAGGTAGCCAATGGATTTGAGATTAGTACAGAAAGGTTAGCAAGAACGCTTGATAAAATAAACCAAAGTTCAGTGCAGTATCGCATCTAAAGCCCAATCGGCTCTCTAAACTATCGCAATCCCAAATAAAGTCGTGCGGATCTATAGTCAAAATCGATCGGCTAGGGGCTAGGGGCGAAGAGCCTAGACCGTTGGGCTGCAAGAAACTCAAGCAGCGGCAGAATCAATACCGTGTACGTTCAGGTGATTATCGAATTATCTATAGTATTGAGGACACATCTTTAATTGTGAGGGCGATCAAGGTTGGTCATCGTCGGGATGTTTACGAAGAATGACGAGGCGACTCATCGCGGGCGAGTATTACGTAAAAAATAGTCAGTTTTTGTATATAAAGATTTTGTAAAGGTATTCCCCTGAACTTGTTGATGAATTGGAATAATAGTATCGTCCTCGATGAAGCCTTTAAACAGTCCGGCAATAGAGAGCCTAATTGACGAAGTACTTTAGCTATGCTTTCGTGCGTTTAAAGCTAATTCGGAAAATATACCCCAGTCGCACTCAAGTTTTACTTGAATTGTAATTAATAATGACGCAAAATCAAGTTTTCAACCAACCTACTCCATTGATTATCGATGACGACGGTAGTCAGGATGGGGTGACTGCTCTAGCATTTATGCTAGCGAACCCCAAGTTTGACGTTAAGGCAATTACGATCGCTGAAGGAATTGCTCATCCTGAAATTTTTGTCAACAATCTCACCAAGGCGCTCACCCGACTCGGTGAAACTGGCATTCCGGTTGGAGTTGGCAGATCGACTCCGTTAGAAGGCAATAATGTATTTCCCGATTTTATCAGGAATGGTTCGGATACCTTCTGGGCACCGTTTGTTACCTTGCCGGATCAGGCTGAACCGATCGCAACGCAAGATGCTGTTGATCTGATTATTGAAACGATTAAAAACTCACCAGAACCTGTCACAATTCTGGCAACCGGCACACTCACCAACATTGCTGAAGCCCTGCGGCGCGATCCTTCCATTATTGCCAATATTGAAGTTGTCCAAATTCTGGGTGGAGCCGTCTACGTACCAGGAAACCTTACTGTCTTACCCGATCCACCCTTTTCTACCAATACTGTTGCTGAGTTTAATATTTGGGTTGATCCGGTTGCGGCTCAAGAGGTATTTGAGGCAGGCGATCGGGGTTTGAAAATCCAATTAACTCCGTTAGATGCTACAGCCAAAATTGAGTTCAGTCGTGACGATTATCAAGCATGGCTAGCAACAAACACACCTGAAAGCCTGCTGGGTGCAGAACTTTTAGATTTTGCCCTAACCGTCATTCAAAGCGGGAATGACCCTAACCCGGTTTGGGATCTGGTTTCTGCGATCAATCTGAGCGAACCGGACTTTTCACCAGAAACACCACTGCACATCGAAGTAGACACTACATCAGACCCAGGGGCAACCCAAGGGCAAACCAAAGCGATTCCTGGCTTGTCTCCCAATGCCCTGGTTTCTTTAGACCCATCGTTCGACAATCTTCCCTTTAGTGCCAGCAGTCTGTTCAAGTACGTCGATGCTCTCAGCAAGCTGCCCAGCAGCAGCGTTGTGTCTGGAACCTCAGACACTGACACCTTAGTGGGCACGAATGCGGATGAACTGATTAGCGGTCTGAATGGAAATGATGCTATCTACGGAAATGGGGGCAATGATGTCCCTGGTTCTAATCCACTTTGTGTTTTTGTAAACAAGCAGTGCAGCTAGCTTTCAAGTTCTCTAAGATCAAGAATAGAGCAATCTTGGAGGACAACTTCCATGAGCGAACGAGCTAAGCGGACGACTGCGGGAGATAAAACC
>JBBSFA010000287.1:0-5227 GCA_038239185.1 Elainellales cyanobacterium
AGTTGCTTCTTCAACGCTGCTTCGCTCTCTTTGATCTCAAGGTTAAAGGGACGACTCATACAGACCTCGACTGCCTGACTTCACTTCCCCTATTATATGTGTCTTCATATTAAATTGGTATAACGTGATCAACTCTGACTAACCAACTCATAAGCTTTTGACCTGTATTACAAGGTTGGAAATTTCGACAAAATACTGCGGATGACAATACTTAAAATCGCGCTATTTCAAAGCCTGCCAAGTATCTGATACTCGGATTAGACTCATAGAAGAATATTTTTCAAGGTTAGATCTGAAGCTAACTTTGAAAGAAACTAAAACAGCAAAACTCATCCTAAGAGTTTGTAAGAGCGTTTAAACAACTATCAGACTACTGCAATAATTCTTTTGGCAAGCCATTGAAAAAATGCAACCCGGCAAACACAAGCAAAGTAAACCACAACAAAGTAAACAAGAATGAACCAGAAAAATTTAATTCCAGATGGCGTTCAGCAGAAACACTGAACTTATGCAAGCAATCCTAGGCTACTGGATTTAAAATCATTAATGGTCATCATGTAATCTTTACTGAACTGCTATTTATATAAAGGTCGCTTAAACTAACCTTAACGTTGAGGCTGTTCATTTTCGATCGATCGCAAAAAGAAAGATCTTGGCGAAAGGCTGAAAGCATCATTTAGCAAGGATTTTATCAATCATTAAAGGTTTATAACTGCGCTAAAGATACCCGGACAAATTGTTCACAAATAGGATTTTAAAGATCTGTAATTTTCGCTACTTTTATCCGCATCTTAAACTAACCTTAAATAAAGTAGTCGTGTTTTCTGTATTGTGCTTGTGTTTTGATGTCCAATTTTGAATCTATAGACTCTACACTTTCCTAAAACTTGATATAAGCTGGACTAGACGAGAACCCAAGCTACAAAGCATTTCCTATGAAGATCATATTTGTTATCGCCAGTGCGTTTAGTCTCTCTGGAGGCGATCGCATCATTGCATCCTACGCCGACTGTTTGCAGAAGCAAGGACATGAAGTAGTTGTGGTATCTCGCCCCAGATCACCGAGGACGATACGGGAGCGAATCAGCGATTTACTCAACGGGCAAGGATGGCACTCTGAACCCTCAACCACGCACTTTGACTCGCTCACGTTTCCTCGCTATGTGATTGATGAATTCCGACCCATTGTAGATGCTGATTTACCCGATGCAGATGTGGTGATTGCAACCTGGTGGGAAACTGCCGAGTGGGTCGCAAAACTTTTGCCTAGCAAAGGCGCAAAAGTCTACTTTATTCAGCATCATGAAGTCTTTGATCATCTACCGCAGGCTCAGGTAGAAGCGAGCTATCGACTGCCGCTGCATAAAATTACGATCGCTCAGTGGCTCGTAGATTTGATGCAAACGCAATACAACGATGACTGCGTTTCTTTGGTTCCAAACAGTGTCAATACCAAGCAATTTTATGCGCCTTCTCGCGGTAAACAAGCTGTTCCTACGGTCGGTATGACTTATGCTCCCGTGGCTTGGAAAGGAAGCGATATTAGCCTTCAAGCCTTTAAATTGGCAGCTCGGAAAATTCCAGGCTTGCGGCTGGTAGTTTTTAGCAGCAGTCGGCTCGCGCCAGAGTTTTCTTTGCCCGACAATGCAGAGTTTTTCTTTCGACCGCCTCAATCCAAACTGAAGGAGCTATACGCTCAATGCGATGCCTGGTTGTTTGGCAGCCGCCTTGAAGGATTTGGATTGCCGATTTTGGAGGCGATGGCTTGTCGAACTCCGGTGATTGGCACACCCGCAGGAGCAGCACCGGAGCTGCTGGCAGATGGAGCCGGACTACTAGTCAGTCCAGAAGACCCCGAAGCGATGGCAAATGCGATCGTCCAGATCTACCAGTCTTCAGAAGCGGACTGGAAAGCGATGTCTGACCTCGCCTACGAGAAGGCAACTAGCTACACGCTGGATCACGCAACAGTGTTGTTTGAGTCAGCCTTGCAGGTGGCAATTCAGCGGCAGCAGGCTGTCTCCGGCAAGCAGACCTGATCGACAGAGGCTAACCTTCGTCCTTGCTGATCAGTCGATCGAGCAGCCAATTCAGCCTTGCTTCAGCCAACTCTAGATTTTGGGCAAGCTGCGGATTGCTCTCGCTGGTGCTGCCTTGCTCCAGGGTGTCTTGCGGATTCATCGTTTCGCGGAGGCGATCGGACAAAAACACTGCGACCGCATGGTAAAAGTGACAGGCAAATCCCTGGTCTTGCCGGAGTTTGTTGAAGAGCTGCGATCGCGGAATTGACCAGACAAAGGCATCGCTGACGGCTTTTACCGTTGCAGAAGGGTTGCGAGAGTCTACAAAAGACATCTCACCAACCACTTCCCCGCTGCCCAGCCAAGCGACTTCCGCCCCGCCTCGCGCCTCGACTGAGACTGCCAAGGTTCCAGTCAAAACCAAATACAGTGCATCGATCGGTTCGCCTTCGTGAATGAGGACTCTTCCGGCTGGAACTGCCTTTTTTCTGCCTGCGGTTAAGAGCCAATCGAAATCGCGATCGCTCAACTCTGCCAAAATATACAGCGCTTTTTTCATGGGTTTTGCCTGGGTTCAGAGCAGGACGATCGCTCAATTCTTCTGATACCAATGGTGGTATCACTATACAAAATTAATTCTCTCGCTGCCAATCATTGCCTGAGCCATATCGCCATGCCTCTAGCCAGCGATCGGCAAAGTAGCGCGATCGGGGTGGCAGTCGCTTAATCCACGGCTGCAACCATTGTCCCGTCCAGTACAATCCTGTATACAAAGCCAAATTGAAGTAGTGTAGCAGCCAGGTCAGCAATGTCAGCAAGCCGACTTGCGGAATCACCTTTGCCACTAAGAGCGGCTGAGCGATCGCCACTCGCAGCATCGTTTGAGACAGTCCCGAAAGCTGAACCACATCCTGCAAGAAAGGTTTCAAGATCGGGTCGCCCAACTGCTGCATTTCGGCAAAAACTCCCGACAGCAAAGCATTGATCTGATTGGGGGGCAGGGTTTGATGCATCCCCACGCTCATCGATCGCTGAAACAGCCACGTTACCGCCAAACTGGGCTGATAAGGCTGAAGCAACCCCAGCGCTGTTCGATCGAGCAAGTCTACTTCTAGCGCGGCGTGAATGCCGAGCGTCAGCCGTTCCAGATGGCGAATCATTGCCCCAAACCCGCCAAAGCTGAGCGGCGACTGGCTGCCGCTACTGTCGCCAATCGGCACAATTCGATCCCAGGCAGGCTTCAGCGGACTCTGCCGATAGCAAGGAAAAAAGCCAAACAAAGCCCGTTGAAATTGCAGCCGATCGATCGCCACGCCCTGATACTGGGGCAATAGCGTCAGATAGGTTTCAAACAGCGATTCTAGTGAGGGGCGATCGGGGTGAGCATCCACATAGGTGAATAAGTAAGTCGTCCGTCCATCCCGCGCCGGAAAAGCTTCCCAAAAATACTGGCACTGGTTTTGAATCGGCGTAAACGAGGCAAACAAATCGCCCTGGCTAGCCTGATCTTCATCGAAGCCCTGGGCGCAGGTTCCCACCACTAAGCAAACCGCATCCGGCTTTTTGTCCCCCCGCGCCTGTCGAGAAAGCGGCGAGAAGTGCCCCATCGCATCTAGCAGCAGACGGGCTTGAAAGGACGGCAGGCTGTCTGGACGGACTTGAATTTCTACGCCGTTGGGATGGACGATCGCCTCAACAAATTCAACCTGCTCAAACAGCTCTCCTCCTGCCGCCAAAAATTTGGCTTTGAGCGTATCCAGCAGATAGACCGGATCAACGCCAATATTGAGCACATCTTCTACATAAAGCTCGATCCCTTCATGGAAGCTAAGCCGCGCCGGATTGTATTCTGTGGCGATCGCCTGTTCTAGCTCTGCGGCAGTCAGCAGCCCCAGATCCATCAACACTCGCAGCTCATGCCGAGAAATATTCCACTCCTGGGAACGTCCCCGCAGCTTGCCGCGCTCCAAGACGGCAACTTTCCAGCCGCGCTGTGACAAAGCCGCCCCGATCAGGATGCCAAGCGTGCCGCCGCAGATCACGACATCCCAAGTCACGGCTGTCAGCGGTGTTGTCGCCTCAGACACTACTGGAGCGATCGCCGCTTTTTCGCGATCGGCTTGCTCCCTATAAGCGTGCCCCCGATAAGTTTGCCAAAGAGCATCAGCGCGTCGAAGATTTTCCAGCGTTCCCGACAGCGGCGATAGGATTTGTTCAGTGAGGCTCATAGCGAAAAAAGCGAGAAACAGCTCTCTCGATCGTAAAGCACTCGAATTTAGCCCAGCAAATTACTACCGATCGGGGCAGTTAGCCCATGATCTGCCGCCTTGGGATCTAGCGCCGGAGCTTCGATCGCCTCTTCGAGCAGCGGCGGCTTGTAGGTGGCAAACTGCGGCAGAATTTCTTTGGTAAAGGCTTCAGCCGCTTTAGAGCGATAGCGATTCGGGTTGATGATCACCGACAGCGTCCGATTGACCACGACACCCTCAATCCGTACCCGGTGCAACACCTCCATTTGCAGCTCTTTCTCGATCGCCGAAATTGACACAAACGCCGCGCCTAGTCCTGCCTGCACCGCATTCTTAATCCCCTCGATCGTGTTTAGCTCCATCTCGATCTTAAGCCGACGGGTTTCAATGCCGCAGCGACTCAGCACTTGATCAATGACTTTGCGGATCGTGGACTGGGAGTCGAGCGCAATAAATTGCAGCCGATACAGATCGTCTCGCTCAATTTGGTTCAGCCGTGAGAACGGGTGGAAGATCGGCAGAATCAGTGCGAGTTCATCTTCAGCATAGGGAACAATCTCTAGAGAATCTTGAAGCTCAGGAGGAATTTCGCCCCCAATGATTGCCAGATCGATTTGCCCATTGGCAACGCTCCAGGCTGTACGGCGCGTGGAGTGAACGTGAAGCTGGACGGCTACATCGGGATACTTTTGGCGAAACAACCCCAGCATTCGGGGCAGCAGGTACGTTCCCGTCGTTTGGCTTGCCCCAACGATCAAAGTCCCGCCTTGCAGATTCTGCAAGTCCTCGATCGCCCGACAGGTTTCTTGACACAGGCTCAAAATTCGATCGCCATAGCTCAGCAGCAAGTGACCCGCCTCGGTGAGCTGCGCTCGTCTGCCGCCGCGATCGAACAAGGGCACATCTAGCTGCCGCTCCAGATTTTGCACCTGAAGGCTAACCGCAGGCTGGGACACA
>JBBSFA010000288.1:0-5224 GCA_038239185.1 Elainellales cyanobacterium
TCAGCCGCTGAGTTTCTTGTTCCAAGATCCGCGCTATCAGTTCATTGTGGGCGATGGACGGCGAGAGCTAACGCTGAGCGATCGCCAGTTTGATATGATCGAAACGGATGCCATTTATCCCTGGCGATCGCGGGCAGGGATGCTCTATTCACAAGAATTCTTTCAGGCGGTGCAGGCGCATTTGGCACCGGGCGGTTTTTTTGTGGAGTGGAATACGGCTCCAGAGGTGGAGCAAACCTTTCGGAATGTCTTTTCTTATGTGACTCAACTTAGCATGAGTGGAGACTTGTATGTGCTAATCGGTAGCGATCGCCCGGTTGATTTCGATCGGCAAACTCTTTTGAACAAATTAGGGACTTCAGCCGTAACCGAATTCTTGGGTAACGCTAGAGTCAATATAGAAGCAATTCGTCAGGATATTAGAACCGCTGGAGTGCAAACGTATTCTCACGCTAAAGACGGTATACCTGATCCTGCCAATACCGATCTGTTTCCGCGATCGGAATACTATTTGAACCACCTGAAACCCTCATGAACCGAACTCAAACTCGCCGCTACCAGTGGATTGCGATCGCGCTTTTGATCTTGACTTTAGCGTTAGGCAATTTGATTCTTTCCGCTGCCGCTTCAACTGCGCCTCAAAGCCATCCAGAGTCGTCCAGTCCAGAGGCAATGCGAACCACAATTCGGCAAGCTCAACAGGCTTGGGTCGATGGCGATGCGGCGGCGTTTGCGGCACTCTTTACAGCCGATGGCGAACTGATTGTGCCAGGTCAGCGCTGGCAGGGGCGATCGGCGATCGAAGCGGTGACGGCTAGCTTTGTGGAGCAGTTTAGGGTGGCGATCGAGATTCAGAAGATCTTGATCGATGGAAACCAAGCTGCGGTGATGTGGACATGGAAAGAAACGCCAAAGGCAGATACGCAAAGCCGTCAAACAGAGGATGCAATTCTGGTTGAGTTTGAGGCAGGACAGATCCGCCGTTGGCGCGAATATATTGATGCGGAAACCGCGATGCAAAAACCTCAAAGCAAATAAAGGTGGCCGAATCGTCTTTTCGCTCAGAGATTTTTTTAGACCCTGATGCAAAAGGCGATCGCTCATCCGCCCCAAATCCTTGTGCGATCGCCTATGCTATCCTCAAAAGCCATTCGCGCTCCCGACACTGCCATGACTGCGATCGCCCCACCCACCCAGCCGTTCTACCCCAACTCCGACGGACAACCCGTGGCTGAAACCTACGATCACCTCTACGCCATCCTCACCATCCTGGAAGTGCTGCGGCAATTCCTGCAAGGGCAACGCGCCACCGTTCTAGCCAACCAGTTTTTCTACTACGCCCAAGGCTTTCCCAAGCTCAGAGTTGCGCCCGATGTCATGGTGATCTTCGATGTTGAACCGGGCGGACGCGACAGCTACAAAGCCTGGGAAGAAGGACAAGTTCCCCGCGTCGTTTTCGAGATCACCTCTGCCAGCACCCGTAACGAAGACATCGAACACAAAAAAGTTCTCTACGAGCAGATAGAAATTCAGGAATACTGGCTGTTTGACCCCAAAGGCGACTGGATCGATGGACAGCTTTTGGGCTACCGCCTGCAAGACAGCCGCTATATCCGCATCGAAGACCAGCACAGCCTAGCGCTAAATCTGCGGCTAGCCGTTGAAGGAAAACTCATCGGGTTCTATCGCCTCGACACAGGCGAAAAACTTTTGCTCCCCAACGAGCTAGCCACCGCCCTTCAGCAAGAGACAGCCGCCCGCCAAGCCGCCGAAAGCCGCGCCGAAACTGCCGAAAGCCGCGCCGAAACTGCCGAACAGCAGCTTGCCCAAGAGCGCCAGCAGCGAGAAGTCCTGTTGCAGCAATTGCGCGATCGCGGCATTGAGCTAGAAGATTTGTAAGCAAGGTAATGCAGCAGACTACCCCGATCGCCCCCGATTATGGCACTCTGGAAAATGGCGCTGACTTACCAAATGCATCACTAAAATATCAGTGTCAGTAATATCAGTGTCAGTCTTCAACTAGGGTTGAAGTACTCCAACTACTTCGTCTTCAATGCTTAATACCTTGAGGGGATATGCAAACTCTTCCCAGCCCGATCGCTTCTACTTCTGCCGCCAGTGCCATCAACGACCTGCCTACCGATGGCTCCATTCGCCGTCGCAAAACCCGCCCGGTTCCCGTGGGCAGCATCACGATCGGCGGTGGACACCCTGTTGCCGTCCAGTCGATGATCAACGAAGACACGCTGGATATTGACGGCTCCGTGGCAGGAATCCGGCGACTGCACGAAATTGGCTGCGAGATCGTTCGCGTCACCGTGCCCAGCATGGCACATGCCAAAGCGATGAAAGACATCCGCGCCAAGCTGTTTGCTTCCTATCAGCCCGTGCCGCTGGTCGCAGATGTGCATCACAACGGCTTGAAGATCGCGATGGAAGTCGCCCACCATGTTGATAACGTCCGGATTAATCCAGGGCTGTATGTGTTCGAGAAACCCGATTTCGATCGCACCGAATACACCCAAACCGAGTTTGCAGACATCGGCGAAAAGATTCGCGAAACCCTAGAGCCGCTGGTAGTGCTGCTGCGAGATCAAGGCAAATCGATGCGGATCGGCGTCAATCATGGTTCCCTAGCCGAACGGATGCTGTTCACCTACGGCGACACCCCCGAAGGCATGGTGGAGTCGGCACTAGAGTTCATCCGCATCTGCGAAAATCTCAACTTCTACAATATTGAGATCTCGCTGAAAGCCTCCAAAGTGCCTGTGATGCTAGCGGCTAATCGCCTGATGGTGAAGCGGATGGACGAGCTGGGCATGGATTACCCACTGCACTTGGGCGTGACGGAAGCAGGTGACGGCGAGTATGGGCGGATCAAATCCACCGCTGGGATCGGGACTTTGCTGGCAGAAGGAATTGGCGACACGATCCGCGTTTCGCTCACCGAAGCCCCAGAGAAAGAGATTCCCGTCTGCTATGGTATCTTGCAGGCCTTGGGTCTGCGCCGCACGATGGTGGAATATGTCGCCTGTCCGTCTTGCGGTCGGACGCTGTTCAACCTGGAAGAGGTGCTGCACAAAGTTCGGGAAGCCACCAGCCACCTGACTGGACTCAACATCGCCGTTATGGGCTGCATCGTCAACGGGCCTGGCGAAATGGCAGACGCAGACTATGGCTATGTCGGCAAGCAAGCCGGATACATCGCGCTCTATCGCGGCCGCGACGAAATCAAGCGCGTCCCAGAAGCCGAAGGCGTAACCGAGTTGATCAACTTAATCAAGTCTGACGACAAGTGGATTGAGCCAGCTTAGACCATCCTTCTACTTGAGCTGTCATTAAGAAGCGCGACACTACGCTTTTTAATGACAGAATCATAAGCCTCTTCTCGTCCAAGTTCTTGGGCGATCGCTTTAATACTCAGCCTTTTCAAAAGCTCGATCGTGATGGGTCGTTTATCGCTCCAGAAAATCATTGAGCTAAGAAACTCTGCTGCGATCGAAGAATTGAGGATTTCAGCTAGAAATTTTGCTTCATCTTTGGACAAGCAAGGTAGAAAATAAACTGTGTCATCGAAAACAGCGGGTTGTCCCTGAATAGGGCTAACCACGGTAAAGCGAAGCTTTTTGTAGAAGCCTGAGATCGCAACTTTCCAAGGCGCAAAGGTGTAGCTGCCTACCCCAAAGATCGAGAAGGGCGGACGATTCCGGTAGATTGAACTGCCTCGCTTTGCCAGTGCATCTGCGTGATCCTGAAGGTATTGCCAGACAGCAGGCGCATCGCTTTCCAGATGAGCAGTGTCTTCACCCACAGAGCGTTGCGTGACCAGGAGGTACTTCCGACAGGCTGTCACTCGCTCATGACTCACATCTGAACTTTTGAAGAGGGGATAAAGATACGCTTCTTCTAGCAAAACGACTGACTCTTCACCGTTTTGGTAAGCATTGCCAATCTTTTGCAACTCCATCACCTTTGCACAGTCATGCTTGATGCCAGAACGCCAGGTATAGTGCTCATCTGCCTCATGCAAATGTTGCCACCGAGCATAAGCTGGAAGATTTGCAGCAATGATGCCGTTGCGCCAGCCGATCGCATGGGAGGCTTGAGACTCAAACAGACTGTTGTAAACCCAACACTCTTTTGAGCGCGATCGTTGCCCCAGTTCCAAAACAAAAAGACAAGCCTCTACCGCTGCTCCAAAAAATTCCATCGCATCAAACTTGTAAATTCTTGCGGTATAGATTGGATAGTCTTGCTTCCAAGCCTGAGCCAAAATCTTTCGAGTTACGGAAGCTTTACAGAGCACTGCGATGGTTCCAGTTCGCTCTCTAAACCACTCTAGGTATTGCAGCAACATCCATTCTGAAATATCAAAATTGCTTTTTCCTGTCAGAGCATTTAGACCTCTTAATCCCTGAAAGTTTGACTTTCGAGGAAGATTAGCGCTTTGCAGCCCCCCTAGCTTTGAATTTGTCACCCAAGGCGGGTTACCTAGCACCAGAATGGGCTGAGGCAGTTTGTTCAGAATTTCGTCCCAGTCAACCTTAAAGAAATCACTCTGTAGTGTGGTGATAGGTAGTGTGGTGATGGGGGCGATTGCCTTAGCGGCAAGTCGTTGATGCAATTCGTCTAAGTGAGCTTGATTGATTTCAATGCCAAGAAAATCTTGGGCTTCAGGAAAAGCTTCGATCGCAGCCAGCAAGAAGGAACCCCGCCCACAAGTCGGTTCTAAGATGGATTGAGGGTTCATGTTCAGCCGTTTTACAACTTGAGTCGTCCAGATAGCTAAGCGATCAGGAGTTTGAAAATCGCCAAACTCGCAAGTCTGACGATGCTTAAGCGATACCATACGCATTACCTGATTCGATAAATCCCCTGAATGTCGCCAGCCCCTTGGATAACCCGGCTATACTGGAGCCGCCATTGTAAAGCATTAGAGATAGTCAAATACCCTTGTAATGGTGGATTTGCTATAAGTTCTTCAGCAATGCTTTGCGCTTCCATCTCATCGACTGGCAAATTTCTGTCCAGCATAAAAGCCATCAGATCGTCTGTATTGCCCTCATTCTCAAGAATTTGAAGAAGTCCTTTGGTCATTTGATAGTCGGCAGTGCGGGACTTATCAACAAAGACGGTATGAAGCATATCTAGCCTACCTGTTCGGTTTGCTAGATCGTCTGTTTTGCTATACACGAAAACTAGCAGGTGATAGCCAAGACCAAAA
>JBBSFA010000289.1:0-5217 GCA_038239185.1 Elainellales cyanobacterium
AGGTCAATGTGCGATCGCAATCGCCCTGCTGCTACGAGCTGCACAAGTCGCGTTAACCCGACTGAAGCAGGGTCTTGCCCCAACTCATCGAATAAAATGAAGCCGTATAAAGTGGCTCCGCCAGTGCTGTAAAACTTTCGCGCATCGAAGGTGACGTTGGGATCTGCGGAAGCGCCGTAGGAGACGCAAGTTCCCCGCTTCGTTAAGGCAGCCAACGCATTGCCCAACAGTGTGCCACCGATCGAGTCGAGAATCAGATCGTAGGGACTAAATTCGCTATTCAGATCCTCACCGACGATCGCCCGATGAGCACCCGCTACCCGGATAAACTCTACTAGATCTGCCCGCCGCAACTGGGCTGTGACGATCGCGCCTGCCAAACGCGCGAGCTGCACCGCAAAATAGCCGACTCCGCCGGATGCGCCTGTAATCAATACCGATTTACCCAGCAAGGAACCCCCTTTGGACAGGGCATACAGGGCAGTTAGACCTGCAACGGGCAGAGTCGAAGCATCGGCAAAGGATACAGAATCGGGTAAGGCGGCGATCGCCTGGGTAAACACTGCCACAAACTCTGCCCAAGCCCCAGACGGCACAAAGCCTACAACTCGCGTTCCGACTGGAAAGCCTGATCCATCTGCGGCAGCCGTTTCGATCGTGCCTGCCAAATCCCATCCGGGTCGCCATCCGGCTTCAGCGGTTTGCGATCGCCGGACTTCGCCTCGGTTGAGCGAGATGGCAGCAACTTTGACCAACGCTTGGGAAGGCAGGAGAGTGGGGCGATCGACAGCCTGAAGCACCAACCGTCCGGATACTGTGGGATCAACCACTACTGCTTGCATTTTGCTCATGGCACTTGAATGATTTTTATAGTTTGGTTGGCGGGTGAACTCTACCGATCGACAGAGTCGCTTGTTTTCCTTTAGGCATAGGATTGGAAAGGATTTCTTCGGAAATTGTCCTTCACTCAATCACGCTGTAATCACTTTACGCTGTAAATTATTATGCCTGACATTGTTGATACTGCGATGACCGCAGGAACGTTTACGACTTTAGTGGCGGCAGTTACGGCTGCGGGTTTAGACACTGCATTGAAGAGTCCTGGCCCTTTTACCGTTTTTGCGCCATCTGATGATGCCTTTTCTAAACTGCCATCTGGCACGGTAGAATCGCTGCTGCAAGACATTTTGACGCTGAGAAAAATCTTGGAATATCACGTTGTTTCAGGGAAGATCATGGCGGCAGATGTGGTCAAGCTAGACAAGGCGACAACCGTTGAAGGGAGCGATGTGAAGATTGATGCCTCGAACGGCGTTAAAATCAATGACGCGATCGTAGTTACGCCAGATGTGGAAGCAGACAACGGCGTAATTCATGTGATCGATTCGGTTTTACTGCCACCATCCGTGAGTCTATAGCCATAATAGATACTATTTTGCGATCGGTTTTCAAAGGCACAAATCGCTTTTGAAAACCGATATTTTGAAGCTGAAAGGGAAGCATTAAATATATCAGAACTGTGTCTTTTCAGGAAACAAAAACGGATAGTCTGAAAAGCTATGCTCTCCGGTAATGCCGCACCGACTCCAGTACTTCGATCGCTTGATCTAAACGCGGATCAGCGATCGGTTCTCCCGCCACCACTCGCAGCGGCAACTCTCCCGCTCACACGGACAAAGCATAATCCGGTTCATCATCTAGGGGCGCACCCGATCGCGTCTTCACCGAAGCTTCCTGCAAAGGCAAAGCAAGTACCAAAGTCCCACTCAGCTCTTGTGGCGAAGGCGATCGCACAGTCGCCCAGCGATCGGGCACAACGTGATTTGTAAATGCCTCTAGTGCCGTTGTTTTTTCGTCGATGCTGTCTACCCCCGTTGCTGTCCCAAAAATGACGACAGAGCGGTAGTTCATCGAGTGATGAAAGGCAGATCGCGCTAATACTAAGCCATCCAATAGCGTCACAGTCAGGCACACCTAATTCCCTGCTTCAGCGATCGCAACATGCGGCTGGCAGGTGACCCGTGAATATAGAGGCGATCGCCCACTCTGCCATAGGCAGTCGGAATCACAAAGGGCTGTCCATCTACCGCGAACCCAACGTGACAGATCAATCCTTCATCTAAGATCTGGTACGCCAGCGATCGATCGTATTCGCCTCGTTGCGGTAATCGCTTGATCTGAGTTCGGGTAGTTACAGTCAACTGATCTGGCAACTGATCTGGATTGGGTTCGTTCTCAGACTGATTCATTTTTTGTTCCTCATGGGATCTGCAAAACGCGATCGCCCTGGCTTATTGGATCACATTTCTTAAAAATCGTCCAGAAACCGATCGCTGTGCTAGACTTTCAGCCAATATTTAGCGTTATGTTGTTCTATCAACCCTACATATAGAGGGTGATGTGATGGTGGATCAAGTGCTGCAAGTAAATTATGGATCAAATCGATCGGGTGGGTTAGTGGCGATCGCGCTTCTAGCCAGTGGGCTAGTCGGCGGTCTAGCGCTGGCTCCAGCGGCGATCGGGCAAGAGGTGATCGGGCAAGGCAGCCTGATCGCGCAGGAAATTGTGGATGGACTGCCGCCGCCGCCAAATGTGGGACAAACCACGTTGCCTGTTTTACCGCAGTCTCAGCCAGTGCAGCCTCAAGGGATAGCTGCTCCGGCTGCGTCTGTCTCGGATCAGGCAGGTGGCGATCGTCAGTACCTTGTGATGATCGAGGGTGACAGTCCTAGGCTGCTGAAGCAAGTGCAGCGGGTTGCATCTAGCGCCTCGGTGCAAGACTACCAGGGGCAGCGCATGATCGTCGCTGCGTTTGAGGACTCCGATCGCGCTCAACGACAAGTGCAAATTTTGGCATCTCGCGGCATCGGTGCTCGGATGATTCGAGCCGATCAGGTTGTGTCGGCGGCTAGGCCATCTGACTTGAGTGCAACGCCAACTGACCCGACCGTTCCTGTACAGCGATCGGCGATGCCAATGGCAGTCGCTCCCGATCTGCCGCCTGCGGATCTGATGCCAAACTCGGCAGTTCCCACGGTTCAGGTTCCCAGCCAAGTCCCTAGCCAAGCCCCTAGCCAAGTCCCTAGCCAAGCCCTGAGAGCAGCGCCTAATGGAGCACCCAGAGAGGTAAACTTTGGGGGGCAGGTCGATCAGTTCCCTAGTCCGCCGTCTTTTCCGGCTCCAGCCGATGCCACCAGAAGCGCATCGCCGTCTGACTCGTCTGGACGCAGCTACTATGTGGTCGTTCCTGGCAAGCAGGAAGAATTAGAGGCGATTAGCAATCAAATCATTCGGCTAGGAGATGGCTTTGGCATTGCCCAACTGGTGCAGCAAAGTAGTACCAGAGGGACTCATCTTCAGGTGGGACCCTTTAGCGATCGCCAAGCTGCTAATCGCTGGAATCACTATTTTCGCGACTTTGGCATCGATGCGAGGGTGACGCTCGGTCGATAGTTAGGATAATAAGAGTGGAGCGGGTATCCACTCCGCTCTTGTTATTCAAACTCTGGCTATGACTAAAAAAATCATCCTGTGGGCACTGTGGATTGGCTTTGTCCTGTACGCATTTTTGCTTGCGCCGCCCGATCGCCCCGACACCCTGCCGTTGATTCAAACCCTCTCAACCGGGAATGTTCAAGGCATCAATCCGTTGATCGTGGCATTGTTCAACATTATGGGCATCTTGCCGCTGCTCTATGCCTGTGTGATCTATTTCGATGGACGCGGGCAAAAGCTACCCGCCTGGTTATTCTCTGCCGCTTCCTTTGGGGTCGGCATTTTTGCCCTATTGCCCTATATGGCTTTGCGCCAGCCCAATCCGCACTTCGTGGGCGAAAAAAATCTGTGGCTGAAGCTAACCGATTCGCGTTGGCTGGGTGGGGCGATCGCCCTAGGTGCGATCGCGCTGTTGACCTACGGCATTAGCCAGGGTGACTGGCAAGACTTCGTGCAGCAATGGCAAACCAGCCGCTTCATCCATGTGATGAGCCTCGACTTTTGCCTGCTCAATCTGCTATTTCCCGTCTTGTTGCCGGACAACATGGCGCGACGGGGACTGAAGGATCAACGAATTTTTTGGGCGATCGCGCTGCTGCCGCTGATAGGTGCGTTGGTCTACGTGACTTTGCGTCCGCCGACTCAGGTAGCTTCGGCTCCGTCTGAGCTAGCGACTGCCTCCAGTGGGAAGTAGCTTCGAGTTGGGACTGGGGGGCGCAGGGCGAATTGGGGTTGGACTGGCTGGAGTTGGACTGGCTGGAGTGGGTCTGACTAACGTGGGTCTTGGAGTCGGACTGGCGGGAGTCGGACTAGCAGGGGATGAGCTAGCAGCGCTGCCCGGATCGGCTTCTTTGCCAAACCAAATGACGGCATAGTCTTGATAAATCCCAACGCCGATCGCTTGCCAGTTGTAGTCATGCCATACGCCCTGGTTCAGGATCACGGCTTTATGAGCAGTGCTGTCCTGCCAGCTAGACAAAGCCGACTCAGCCGTTGCGCCGCCACTCTTAAAATGGGCATTTTCGTAGCTCATGCCGGGATAGTTGGTG
Organism: Elainellales cyanobacterium; assembly: GCA_038239185.1. Classification (GTDB taxonomy): domain Bacteria; phylum Cyanobacteriota; class Cyanobacteriia; order Elainellales; family Elainellaceae; genus FACHB-886. The sequence goes on from JBBSFA010000289.1 coordinate 4,545, forward strand.
TGCAGCCGCTTGGGGGCTTCCCACATACAAGGGTATGTGGTCTGATCGCTGGCATTATAGGGGCAGTTGCTCCAGCCATGCGTCAGCTTGCGAAGGTTAACGGTTAGATCGCGCACATGGCGATTGGCAACCAGATTCAGGGCAGGCGATCGGGCAATGGCTGGCAATCTGTTTTGAGCGCGGTACTCATTAATTAGCCGATATAGCTTTTCTTCTTCAGGCTCTAGCCCGTCTCCGACACAGCTTTGGGCTTGTAAGATGGTTTGTCCCTGACAGGCTTGCGGAGTCGCTCGCGGCGCGGGTCTTGCGCTTGGCGCAGGAGACTGGGCAACGGCAAGGCTAATAACAGAAAAGCCGCCTATTAGAGCGCTTACAGCAGCGATCGCAGACCGGAGCATTGAATTTCTCCTTATGTAGGGAAATGCCATCTTCATGGCGTAGACGAACTATAGCGCATTTTGAGAGCCGGAAAGTGGCTAAAACTTCAGCCGATGCCGATGGTTGTTGACCGACTCGACAATTCCTAATGCCAGAAAATTAGTCAGCAATGCCGATCGCCCATAGCTGAGCCAGGGCAAGGGAATTCCAGTCACAGGAGCCAGTCCGATCGTCATGCTGATGTTAATCACCACCTGAAACACAATCATCGACAAAACGCCGATCGCCAGCAGAG
>JBBSFA010000290.1:0-5214 GCA_038239185.1 Elainellales cyanobacterium
ATTAATCCCGCGACCGCAAACTCTGGCAGCGGCTTGGATACTGCCTACTATCGATCGAAGATTAGCCCGCTCGCCTAAAATTCATTCAGATCGCTAAAAAGCAGGTTTCCAAAGCCCGAAGCGCCTTGAGAACCTGCTTTTTTCGTTCAAGCGTCTAGGGGATTCGCACATTCAGGGCTGGAGCTTGATCCAAATCCGGTTCAGCGATCGGCGTTTGAAAATCTTCGGTTGCCGGAATGTCAATAATTCTTGGCTCTCCAGGGGAAGCTGGAGCCGTTTGTTTGGGCTGATTCCAAAGCCCTTTAGCCCGATCGCTCAGTCCCTTCAAAATCGAAGGATTGGCTTCCGAGGGTGGGTTGGCTTCAGGCAGCGGTACAAATTGCTTGAGGCGATCGCGCCACTGACGCAAGATCGGCTTATTGGACGGCTGAACATCAGAAGGCGGGACGGCTGGATCTGGCGCAATTACCGGGGCGATGACGGGGGCGATCGGCGGCACAATTTCTACGGTTTCCTGAGGCGATAAAGTCGGCTGAGGAGCTTCTGGCGCAGAAGACTCTAGCTCATCCGCGTTTTTTAATAGCGCCTTAACCTCTTCGGGAAACTGATCTTTCACCTTTTCGGCGGCTGGCTCTTCAAAGGGTGGAGGCGTTTCTCGCACTACAGGGTCTTTAGGTGTGAAAGTCTGCGGTTGTTCCGATCGCTTCAGCGCCTCCTGCAAATCTTCCCGCTGTTTCTGTTTCTCGGTCTGATTCAGCTCCTTGTCTGGTTGCTGATCCAGCACGGCTGGAAGCAACTTCTCTGGCGGCACAGCTTCTGGGACTGGAACAGGCAGCGTTCCAGGCAACACAGGTTCTAGAGTCGGCTCAGTATCAAGGATTGGCGCGGGAACGACTTCGGGGGTCGGTTCGATCGTCGGTTCAATGGGTTCGACAACGGGTTCGACAACGGGTTCGATCGCGGGTTCAGTCACCTCTGGCACATACACATAATTTGGATCGATGATGCCGCGCACCTCGGCGATCGTCAATTCGTTCCGCACCAGTTTAGACAGTGTATCTGTGCCACCAGGCTGATAGTCAATCAGCCGCACTGTATTGTTGAAAGCATTCGGAATCACCTTGCCCTTCTCATCCAGCAACTCTAGCTGCACCCAGTTCTTTCCGGGCTTTAAGCCTTTGAGGTAGATGGGTTCCCAGCGATCGATCGTGAAGCTTTCGCCGTCGATCGTGCAGCGCACCTGCCAGTCCTGGATATTATCGGCATTATCGGCTTGAGCCACTAAATGCAGCGGTGCATTTGCCAAATAGAAGTCCAGCATGACTGGCTCTGCGCCATAGCTGCCTTTGGGGCGGCTATAGGTCAGCAAGGGCTGCTTCAGATCGGGGCTGGCTTCTGGCGTTTTGGCGAAAACGTGGAACGTGGTCTGGGCATAGGCTCCGTCATTCTTAAAACTCTCATGCCACGGACGCGAGGCGAAAGCTCGGATCGTGTGGGTTCCTGGCTCCAAGTCTTTCAGTTCAAACGGTTTGCTGACATCGTACAGGGCGCTGTAGGGCTGGTTGTCTACAATTACATGCAGATGTGGACTTAGGCCAAACTCCTCGTTCTGAAACAGCGGCAGGTCTTGAACCTGAAACCGCACAGAAACTTGTGTGTCTTGCACGACTTCGTTGGGTTTGGGGCTGAGAATACTCACCTGCGGCTGATAGACTTCCATTTCCTGCCACAGCGATCGAATCACAGAGGGCGGTGCAACTTCTGAGAGTTTCACCATGCCCATCTTCGGTATCTTGGACGATCGCCCGCCTGCCTGCGGTGTACTACTACAGCTCCCCAAACTCAACCCCATCACTACAGCTAATACAGCGGCAAGGACTCGCTGCATTACACTCCATCGCCCCATTTGACCCAACACGTAATTCTCTCCTGCGCGATCGGTTTCGTCTGATAAGCAGAATAATGACAAACAGAAAAACCTGTCCATCCCGAACAATATCAAATTCCTGGGGCGATCGCGTCAGACTGGAGGAGAAGCTTTATCTTCGGTGAGCTAACCCCGCGAAACTTTACGCCTTACAAAACGTTACGTTTCTTCGTCAAATACAGGTGCCCATAAGTCAGAAACCTGAACCTGCCAGCCTGGAAGCAAATCCGGAACCGTCAAAACCTCTCCATCCTCCAAACGCTCCGGCTGGCTGTCAGCGCGGCGGATCTCAATCCAGCGCTGCTCTGGGTGAATCAAAATGCCAACTCTTGTGCCTTGAGCGATGAAGTTATCAATTTTTGCTCTCAGGCTAGCCACGCTATCGGTCGGAGACTTGACCTCCACAATTAAATCGGGCGATAGCTCGGCAAAGCTGCGGGGACTGCGGCGGAGGCGATCGGCTTGCACAAAAGAGACATCGGGCGATCGAGTATCCGCGTTCGGCAAAATGAACCCGGCGCTAGAACCTGTGACGCGACCTAGCCTTCGCTCATCTACCCAGGCTCCTAGCTTCACCGTAAAGCGGGTTGCCACCTCGTCAGATTCATAGCCTGACGGACTCATAAGGATAATCTCTCCATTTACTAGCTCCATTTGGTAGTCGGGAAACTGAGCCTGCACCTTTTCCAGGTCTTTCACGGTCAAGCCAACCATTGCGATGCTCCTTTTGCCGTCATCAGGTTAGAGTTAGGATTCTGAATTGGGGCGATCGCCCGCTTTTGGGATGATTATAGCGATCGGGTTTGGGGCTTTTAGCCTCACAAAATTTGCCGCATCACCAACCGCCAATAAACCGATCGCTCACAGCCGCCAACACAGGCAAACTCAACGATCGCTTCGGGCAACGATCGCGCCACGCAGCGGGCAGAATATCGCAGTCCAGAAACGGCTTCAATCAAAGTCGCTGCCAGCAGCCCAACCAGAATATCCTCAGCTTCGGTGTTTTCTTCTACTTCAATCAGAAACCAGCAGGAAGGGGGTTTGCTGTCTTCTGAGTCGATTTCGGGTTGGAGTTGTGGGGCGATCGGAGGTGTAAGGGACATGGTTACAGGTATCCTTTAGAAGTAGCTGACGCAGCAAATGCTGACCAGCCATATTTGGCTGATCTGGCTCGAGTGATTGGATTTAGTCAATGTCAAAAAGTTTTGTAGTAAGAGAAATCGTCTGACAGCTCCCGCAGTTGCTCAGATTTAACTTGTCCTCCTATCTTACCGTAACTGGGTTTACGAGTAAACAGGTTTACGATAAATGTCTGAAGCTCAGTATGGTGAAAGACTTGCGGAATTGCGGAAGCAGGCAGGAGTAACTCAAGTGGCTCTGGCTGAAGCGCTGGGAGTAACTGACCATACGATTCGCAATTGGGAAAAAAGTCGAGAGGAACCTAGGCTCTCTGTATGGCAGGTGAAGATGCTGTGTCGGCTTCTGCAATGTTCTTTGAATGATCTGCCCGATCGCTTTAAGCCAGAGGCTTGAGGAAATCTCCTCAGCATATTAACGATCGCCCAATCCCCATAAGCGGATATTTGAAAAGTATCATCAAGCACCTGTAGGGGCGCAGCATTCGGCAAGAAAGTCCTTGCACTCACCGACAACCGATCGCCCGAATGCCGCGTCCTTACGCCTCGGTGTATAAAATAACCCTTTCCCAAATCGCCCGATCGCCCTCCTCATCGCCTTACGCGATTTTTTCATGCTCAATTAAGATTTGAAACATATCTAAACATAGAAATTTACAGACTTTTTCCCCCAAGTCATCGAATATTTCGATTTGTAAAAGTTTGTCCATCCTGCATCCTTTCTTTGCTGTGGTATAAGCTTCAAATCCAGACGGATCAACGATTTGCAATTTGAATTATTGTTAACTTCCGTGAGAATGGTACGAAATACGGTTCTATAATGCTCGACAGTACCTCCCCAAGCTGCACTGCTAATTTGGCTGGTTTTTAGACCAGGGTCTTCACCGATTCTCGGTCTTTGAATAAGTCAGAGTGGCGATCGCGGCGGGTCTCTTCTAGAGCTATGGCTGCCTTCGGTCTGGTTCCAACGCTTCCCCAGTGCTGGAGTTGCTGAGTTCTGTTCAACTGCCATTCTTCATAACAAAGATGCTTAGAACACAAGAGTCTGTCGGTGGTTTGGGGTCGGTGTATACACTCATTTCCTTGTCTAGAGAGGAGAGTCTCTGATGACAACTACCCCCAAGGGGCAGTCGGATAAGGTGAGAGTCGTAGTCGATAACGATCCAGTGCCTACTTCTTTCGAGAAGTGGTCACAGCCTGGTCACTTCGATCGCACCCTGTCTAAGGGTCCGAAAACGACGACCTGGATCTGGAATCTCCACGCCGACGCTCACGATTTTGATAGCCACACCAGTGACCTAGAAGACATATCACGAAAAATCTTTAGCGCCCACTTTGGTCATCTCGCCGTCGTATTTATATGGCTCAGCGGTATGTACTTCCATGGCGCTAAGTTTTCAAACTACGAAGCTTGGCTGGCAAACCCCATCGCGATTAAACCAAGCGCGCAGGTGGTTTGGCCCATTGTTGGTCAAGAAATTTTGAATGCAGATGTCGGCGGCGGCTTCCACGGCATCCAGATCACCTCTGGATTGTTCCAACTGTGGCGCGCTTCCGGATTTACTAGCAGTTTCCAGCTTTATTGCACTGCGATCGGCGGACTAGTGATGGCTGGTCTGATGCTGTTCGCAGGCTGGTTCCACTACCACAAACGCGCTCCGAAGCTTGAGTGGTTCCAAAACGTGGAATCCATGATGAACCACCACCTAGCAGGCTTGCTGGGTTTGGGAAGTCTCGGCTGGGCTGGTCACCAAATTCACGTTTCGCTGCCGATTAATAAACTGCTGGATGCAGGTGTCTCACCCGACAAGATCCCCTTGCCGCAAGAGTTCATCTTGAACCCCAGCTTAATGAAAGATCTGTATCCCAGCGTGGATTGGGGTATCCCTAGCGGCATCATCCCCTTCTTCACGCTCAACTGGGGTCAGTACGCTGATTTCCTCACCTTCAAGGGTGGCTTGAACCCGGTGACAGGCGGTCTTTGGCTGTCTGACTCGGCTCACCATCACTTGGCGATCGCTGTCCTGTTTATTGTGGCGGGACATATGTACCGCACCAACTGGGGCATCGGTCACAGCTTCAAAGAAATCTTGGAAGCTCACAAAGGCCCGTTCACGGGTGAAGGTCACAAGGGTCTGTATGAGATCCTGA
>JBBSFA010000291.1:0-5213 GCA_038239185.1 Elainellales cyanobacterium
ACTATCTGTGTATCTCGATGACGTTTGAGTCCTATGCACAAGCCTACGATCGCTTTCAGCCATCCCTTCAGCGGCTCCAACAGGCGGTTGAGATAGGCGATCGCGACAGTTTGCAATCTAAATTTCAAGAGGCTCAGCAGCTTTTTCAACAAATTACCTCTCTGGACTTGGAAGCGCTTGATCCCAAGCTCGTTCTTAAAGTCAGGTCGATTCAAGTCGAAATCAATAAGCAAATGCGTCTGCTTGCGACCGATCTGCTGTTTCTGAAAACCGCTCGTCAGGCAGCAACCGCAAGCCAGCGGCAGCAGCAGATTGGCGATCGGGTGACGCTTCTCTTGCGGTACTGTGCCTCTATCATGGAAAGCTAAAGGGCGATGGAAAGCTAAAGGGCGGGTTTGTCTGCCTCTTTGTCTATCTCGATCGTCAAAGCAAGCTGGTAAAGCTGGCGGCGAGGCAGCGTGGTCTGTTGCGCCAACTGGCGGCTGGCTTGCGATCGCGAGATACCCTGCTGGATCAAAAGTTGCAGTTCAGCTTTGAGGGCAGCTTCTGAAAGCATCGGCGTTTCGGATTCGACCCCTGCCACCAGTACCGTAAATTCGCCTTGAGGCTCGCGCGTTTGGTACTCTGCGATCGCTTCTGCCACGGTGCCGCGCCAAAACTGCTCGTGCAGCTTGGTCAACTCACGGGCAAGCACGATCGATCGCAGTTTGCCGAACGTCTCGGCAAAATCTTGCAGGGTTTGGCGCAGCCGATGGGGAGACTCATAAAACACGATCGTGCGCGATTCGCTGCGGAGCGCCTCCAGTCGATCGCGGCGGTCTTGACCTTTGGCAGGCAAAAAGCCCTCGAAGACAAAGCGATCGCAGGGAAGTCCGGCAGCGCAAACTGCCGTAATCACCGCACTCACGCCGGGAATCGGGACTACGGGAAAATGGGCTTCAAGACAAGCTCTCACCAGGTCGTAGCCCGGATCAGAGATCCCTGGCATTCCGGCATCGCTGACTAGCGCGATCGCCTGTCCTTGCTGCAACCGCTGGAGTAATTCTGGATGCCGTTCATAGCGGTTGTGATCGTGGTAGCTAATTTGGGGCGTATCAATCTGAAAGTGCTGGAGCAATTTACCCGTGTGGCGAGTATCTTCAGCCGCGATCACCTGAACGCCCTGCAAGACAGCGATCGATCGGAAGGTCATGTCTTCTAAATTGCCGATCGGCGTGCCGACTATATAAAGCGTTCCTGCTTGTATTTCCATGGGGTAATTTTACAGCGCTCTAGAAAAAAGCTTCACCTAAACTAGGCGAAGCTTTACTTCCATCAATCAGTCTTAGAGGATGTTTTAAAAGTATCAAGCGTTCTGCATTTGCCCCCCAACCCCCCAATTCTGGGGGACTTTCGACCCAGCCTTTGCTCGAAGTCCCCCAGAATTGGAGGATTTAGGGGGCGGTTCGGGCAGCAACTATCACTTTTCAAACATCCTCTTGGACTGCTAGGATTTCACAGCTTCTGGCGGGAAGCAAACATTCGTACCGCCTAAGCCGCAGTAGCCGCCGGGATTCTTGGCAAGGTATTGCTGATGATAATCCTCAGCGTAATAAAACTCTGGCACATCCAAAATTTCAGTAGTGATTTTGCCGTAGTTCGACTTGTCTAACGCCTGCTGGTAGGCATCGCGAGACGCTTCGGCTGCTTTGCGCTGGGCATCAGAGTAGACATAGATGCCGGAGCGATACTGCGTGCCAGCGTCGTTGCCTTGCCGCATTCCTTGCGTGGGATTATGACTTTCCCAAAAGACTTTGAGCAGCGACTCGTAGGAAACAACTTGCGGATCGTAGACAACCAGCACGACCTCGTTGTGACCTGTCATGCCGCTACAAACTTCCTGATAGGTGGGGTTTGGCGTAATACCCGCAGCATAGCCCACTGCGGTTGTGAACACGCCTTCCTGCTGCCAAAACTTCCGCTCTGCGCCCCAAAAGCAACCCAATCCGAACACTGCCATTTCCATGCCTGCCGGAAAAGGAGGCTTCAGCGGGTTACCGTTCACAAAATGTCGATCGGGCACAGACATCTGCGCTTGCCGACCGGGCAATGCTTGTTCTGGAGACGGCAACGACGATTTTTTACCCAATCCAAATAGCACCATATTCCTTTAAACCTGCTCTATTTCCTGCGTTTCCCTTTATGTTAGACCAGTTCTAGGAATCAAAGCGGTGTGGATCTCACTACGAAGTGCCATGTAATTGCCAAGCATTCGCTAGGCGCGTTGCTGGGTTCGTGCCCAGTTGCTACGGCTACCTTCCCGCCGTCTAATGGTGGCTAGCATCTGTTGTCGAACTGCAACTGCCCACAGGTCAAAGTCAACCGCTGATTGGGGACTGGTGATAAAAGCTTGCAAGGGAGATCTGGGATAGGGATTCACCTGCACTTTACTATCCATTAATTCCATTAGTTCAGGGTAAGCACTATACGTTAGGAAATAGTTTGCCCCAATTCGGATCAATAACTTTATTCTCTGAACACAAGTTTTTACAAAAATGTAACGTTTGCATGGAATCGATGCAAAGGCTCAATCAATTCAGGTGAACCGAAAGCGAAATTATACGGTCGCGTTCAGCGTCTATTGTTCTTAGATTTAAGCTGTTCTTAGATTTAAGATAAGCAAAATAGCCGCTGTGCTGCACTTTAATTATGATCCTCCCGCCTCTTTCCAGTTCAGAAAAACTTGATCCTGGTACGTCAGATCAGGCATCCTATGCCGAGCAAGTGATGGGCGCGGCAGTGTTTGACTTGAGTGGGTTACCCGCAGCCTATTTCATCTTTACAGGCAGCAGTGATATTAGCTGGGTGCAGACGGTTTTTCAGGTTTTAGGATTACAGTCATTGCTGTTGTCCTCCTTCAAACTCGATGATTTTCAGCACATAATAATCCGTGGGCAAGCCGCTTGTGTGATCATCGTCAAGCAGAGCGATCGCTACATGGCTTTGCTGCTTCAAAGCCAGCCGAATTTCTCTCCAGCATTTATCAAATGGGCGCAACAGTTTGAACCCGACCTCCTCAAAACAGATCCGCGCTTCAGCCCAATCTAGATCCTGGTTGCGCGCCATCAACTGTAGTAAACTGAAGTGAAGTTTTGTAAATTTACTCCGATGACTAATCCTAAACCTTCTGTTTCACCCAAATTTGAAGATCCTAAGTTTGGCTTCAACTCTTACGCCGAGCGCCTGAATGGTCGCGCTGCTATGGTGGGTTTTGTGATTACGCTGGCGATCGAATATTTCACGGGTCAAGGCTTATTGGCTTGGTTGGGACTGTACTAGTTGGGACTGTACTAGTGTGAGTCAAGGTTAGGGTGAAAGCGGTGTGATTGGCTGGAGTCCAATCCAGCACCAAGTCGCCCCGATGGGCACGGGCAATTTCTCTCGATAGGCTCAGCCCTAGCCCCACTCCCTCGACCTTACGATTTCTAGCAAGGTCACCCCGATAGAACCGATCGAAAATCCGATCGCGATCGCCCACCGGCATCGATTTAGAGGCATTCATAATCGTGACCTGCACGGTTTTATCTTGCCTCCGGGCGTGGATGTTGATCCAGCCTTCGGGCAGGTTGTATTTGATCGCGTTGCTGATCAGGTTTTGCAGGATCTGGGTTAGCAAATCGCGATCGCCTCGTACCCAAAGTTCAGGAGCGATGTCTGATTCGATCGTCAGGTGAGGCGCGAGTAGCTCCATATCTTCGTTGATGATCACTAAGATTTCCGACAGGTTCACTTCAACCGAGTACAGACTCATTTGCCCCGCATCGGCTAAAGAGAGCAGCAGCAGCTTGCGGACAATGCCGCTCAGACGGCGGACTTCATCCAGCAAGTTGCTCAGCGTTTGCTGAGTCTCTGAGCCTAGATCAGCCTGTTGCAAAGCACGTTCAATTTGCCCTTGGAGAATGGCTAGCGGTGTTTTGAGTTCGTGCGCTGCATCTCCACTGAAGCGCGAGGCTTGTTTAAAGCTGCGTTCCAAGCGCTCCAGCATTTGGTTGAAGACCTGAATCAGCTCGACAAATTCGATGTCGGTTGCGCCAATCAACACCTGCTGATCTAGCCCTGCTACCGTGACCTGCTGAATGGCAGTCGTTAATTTTTGCACAGGGCGTAAGGCACTGCCAGAGAGTATCCAAGCGCCCCCTGCAACCAGCAGCAACATTCCGGCAATCACCACCAGGAAGATATTGCGGATTCCCGCCATTTCTTGATCGATCGCCTCCAGGCTCACGGCGATCGCGACTTGCACATGCGGGAAACTGGCTACCCCAATGTGCCAACTTCCGGCACTCGTCCGTTGAACGATGATTTGCGGGTCGGGCAAGAATTCCTTGCGCTGGACATTAGGCAGTTGCAAGTCAGGATGAGAGTCTGATTCTGCCGAGTCTGCCGAGTGGTGGTTAGGGATGTTTTGGGGTTCTGGGGGAAATCCTGCGGGCAACTGCGGCATGGGTGGAAACAGATGAACCCGGTCAAATTCAGCCGACCACCTTTCTGATTGATAAAGCGTTTTGCCAGTTTCATCCACTGCTAGTAGAGCGATCGGGGTATTGCTCCCGGCTCCCAACTCACGGGCTAATGAATCTTCAAACGGCTGCCACCAAGCTTGAGGATGAGGGCGGGCTGCCCGTTTGACCTGATTTTCTATCGTTGCATCCAAGCGATTAACTTTTGCGGCATAGATCAGCCGCCAAGCCACGCCCCCAAACACCACTAGAGCGCTTCCGGCTAGCGCCGCCGATAATACGGCAATTCGCAATCGAAACGAACGGAGTTTCACACTCAAGACCCCGGCTGAGATAACAAATTTATCCTTCTGGTTTGCGAAAACGGTATCCTACCCCTCGCACGCTTTCAATCCAGCTTGATTCGTTCACTAGATCGATCTTTTTGCGAACTCGCTGGATACAGACATCTACCACATTGGTATTGGGGTTAAAGTCATAGCCCCAAACATGTTCCAAGATTTGAGTCCGCGTAAATACCCGTCCAGGGGCACGCATCAGATACTCTAACAGGTTAAATTCTCGCGTCGTCAGTTCAACAACCTGCTGATTGCAAGTGACTTCTCGCGTAATCCGATCGAGCTTGAGTGCGCCCACTGAAAGCAGGTTTTGGCGATCGCCAACGCTCCGGCGAATCACTGCATGAATGCGCGCCACCAATTCTTCGACAAAAAA
>JBBSFA010000292.1:0-5179 GCA_038239185.1 Elainellales cyanobacterium
AACGGCGCGCTCTAGACCTAGCGTTCCTTCTTGAATCAGATCCAGGAGTTCTAGCCCGCGATTCTGATATTTTTTCGCCACCGACACCACTAGGCGCAGGTTGGCTTTAATCATATGGTCTTTGGCGCGAACGCCATCTGTCTCAAGCTTATCCAATTCCGAGACTTCTAGCGCTGCTAGCTCTGCCCAGCGACGCTTGCCAGCGGATAGAGCGGGCTTAAGGTCTGCTACCGGAATTTCGGCATCATGTGCCCAACGCTCTAGCGAGGGGCGATGTCCCAGACTAGAGGCGAGACGATCGTGCGTTTCGATCAGCTTCACAAATTGCTGAATTTGTACATCGGTTTCAGCCGCTCCATTTCGCAGTTCGACCAAGCGCATGTGGCGCTGAACGCTTTGAGCTTCAGAGACTTCTTCATCGCGTCCCAGCAGACGAACGCGACCAATTTCCTGGAGATATAGCCGCACAAGATCGGTCGTCCGTCGCCCAGCAGCCTTGTTAGGATTCGCAAATTCGGCATCCAAATCTGCCAGGTCGCGATCGATCGCGTCCTCATCCAGTTCCGCCCGATTTGCGTCGTTGCTGAGCTGTATGCTCACAACGTTGGAAGATTCGTCGTATTCGGTATCAGCGTAAGATTGTGCTGGCATAGTGCTTGTCTCTATTGCTCCAGATAACAAAGGGGGCTTGGTTGACTTGACTTTACTTCTTGATTGACTTAGCTGCTAGTGTTCCCGCGATCGACAACCAATCAACTTAAGACTGGAAAACTTGCCCAAAGTTCCGCCTCAAGCTCTGCCGTACATTCCGCCCAAAATCCCGCAAAATCCAAAGATAAGCAGAAAATGATAGCTTCATTTGGGTATAAATCGGTGAATAACGGCAGTTACAGGCTCAAATCGCGCAGGTTTAGTCATTCAAACAGGGAGGCTTGGCAGGTCGATAATACGCTCTACATTCCTTTTAACGTGAATTCCTGAGTCGTTTCTTGAATATTGGGAGGTTTCACATCAAGCTGAAGTAAAGATCGATAACTTATCAGTCACTTAGCGGATGACGATCGCCCCTCTCAAAACACGAAAACCGAGTGGTATCTAGCTGAAATTACCGCCTGAAGGACTTGCCAATGAACAGCACACTTATCTATTAACCACCCTTATTTACTTATCACCGGAACAAAAGCAGGTTATGCAGAACTATTTGGTAAAAGTGCAAGTTGAATCAGACGATTGCAGATAATGCGTCACAGCGCATTGATCCAGATCGCTCAATTATGTGAGATCAATCAGGTTAAGTAGCGGTAATCAAAGCCTTGCCGCACAGAGCGCTGCCCCAATCAGCCCAACTTTTTGGTTGAGAATAACATGAACGGGCACTCGCTCCATCAGCGATCGCATTCGTCCTTTGTCGTTCATGGCGCGCAAGAAGATCCCAGACTCTAGAAGCGGCAGATTTTTGGCAGCAACTCCGCCAGCGATATAAAGTCCGCCGTAAGGCAAGAGCTTCAAAGCCAGGTTTCCGGCTTCAGCGCCATAGAGTTCGACAAACGTTTCCATCGTTTTTTTGCAAAGCAGATCGTTCCCCTCAGCCGCCGCGATCGCAATCACGGCTCCTGGATCAACAGATTTTTCAGCTAGTCCAGCCTCTCGCTCCCAAGTGCGGATGGCTTCAGCGACTTCAGGCGATTCGCTGGTGATCTGGCGATCGCGCAAAAACTGATAGATAGCCGCAATTCCCATGCCGGAAACGACCCTCTCCACCGACACGCGCGTTAGATCCATCTTGTCGCGCAGATACTTGAGCATCTGAAACTCTAGCTCGTTGCGCGGCGCAAAATCCGTATGTCCACCTTCGCTGCCATAGACGCGATAGCCATCCCCTTGGCGAATCAAAAAGCCTTGCCCCAAGCCCGTCCCTGCCCCAATCACGGCGATCGGCGCATCGGGCTGTGGCTCCCCTGCTTGCAGGGTGCGAATATCAGTGGCATCCAGTCCGGCAATCCCATAGCCAACTGCCGCAAAATCATTCAGCAGCCCCACCTTGGTCAGGCTGAGATCGTGCTCTAGCTCTGTACCGCTCAGCATCCAGGAGAGATTAGTCAGATGGCAGGTGTTGTTGACGACAGGTCCGGCAATCGAAAAACAGCCTTTTTCAGGGGTGGGCGATCGCCCTAGCTCCAGGGTTGATGCTTGTAAAAACTGCTGTACCATCGGCGCTAAGCTGGAGAATTCCGCGCTGATATATCGTTCTTCGTGAAGCGTCTTGAGCTTCATGCCTTTCCCAGTAGATTGAACCTCTACCAGTCGCAAAATTGTCTTTGTGCCGCCTGTGTCGCCTGCTAGAAGTTGCATCATTTCTCAGAACGCCTCTTTCACCTACTATCATTTTGATCGTCGCTCGTTCCATCGTCTAGGTCGAGCGCAAAATTGAACAGCTTTGATTTGAAGTTTTAGGTTACCCCTATGTCTTTTGTCTCGCTCCAGCATGGGTTAATTGTTTCCTGTCAGGCTCCGATCGAGTCGCCGCTGCACCAACCCAGCGTGATTGCCGCGATCGCTCAAGCCTCGGTGAATCAGGGAGCTGTGGGCGTGCGGCTGGATACGCCTGCCCATGTGGCGGCGGCGCGATCGGTTCTAGGTCAGACTCCGATTATTGGACTCTGGAAGCAGCAGATTCCTGGCTTTGAGGTTTATATCACGCCGCAGTTTGAGCAGGCACAGGCGATCGCCGCTGCGGGAGCGGATATCATTGCGATCGATGCAACCTTGCGGCAGCGTCCGGGGGGTGAAACGGTGGGATCGCTGGTTGCCCAAATTCACCAGCTCGGCAAGCTCGTGATGGCGGATGTGGATACGCTGGCAGCAGGAATGGCTGCGGCTGAAGCCGGAGCCGATTGGGTGGGCACGACGCTCTGTGGCTATACGGCAGAGACGCGCGATCGAGTTCCGCCCGGGTTTGATTTGCTGGCGCAGTTGGTCGATCGGCTGTCGGTTCCTGTGATTTGTGAGGGCGGTGTGGCTTCGCCGCAGATGGCAAAGCAGGCGTTGAAGTTAGGCGCTTATGCGGTGGTAGTCGGCACAGCGATTACGGGAATTGATGCGTTGGTAAAAGCCTACTGTGCTGGAATGCAGTAATGGGTTGCCTTTTTAAATCGTGCCTTGATCGGCTGAATCTTGGGGCGATCGCTTGGTTCAGGAGAGGGCTACTCAAAAGACTCCTGAGCGGTTTGGGCAAGCCACTGTTCCAAATCGGGGGGCAAGGTAAAGTTCAACAGCGCGATCGCCAACGCATCCAATTGGGGACTCGATAAAGCTTGGATAGCATTGCTCCAAGTGGGGGCGATCGCTCCTAGCCTAGCCGTAAGAAGGGTAAGAATCAAGGATGCTTTACCCGCTCGCGCACCTTGCTCAATCCCTTGCTCAATCCCTTGCTCAAGTCCCCGCTCAAGCCCCCGCTCAAGCCCCCGTTGCTCGGTAGCTTGTTCCCACTCTAAATAAGCTTGCGACAATGCCATGATGACCTCCCGATCGGTTGCTGCGAATTCATCGTTGCGTTCCAGACTCACTTTCCAGTTTGCCAGAATCCGTAAGATTTGGCTCCGTTGTGGGTCAGTTAGCTCAAGCGATCGCACTTCCGCGATCGCCTGTTGTTGCGTAGCACCGCGTCCCAGAATTCGCAGTCTCAAGGTTTCTGGCGTGAGGGGCAACTCGTCGATCGACACGATCGCGGTTCGCTGGGCGGCGGGGAGCCAGTAGATTCCTGTCTGCCAGTCGGCGCGCACTACGGCTCCAAAGTCTGCCAGCAAGGGTTTGGAGGCAGAGGTCGCCAAAATCCATAGGGTGGGCAATTCTGTCTCTGGAAAAGGACGCTGTTCGGGGGGGAGTTTGCGCCGTAAGTCTTCCTGAAGCCACAGTAGCTTCAGCAGGCACGATCGCACTTCGCTGCGAGTGGGAGGATTGCGGTAAGGTTCTAGCAGGCAGGCGGTGGTGGCGATGCGGCTGAGTAGGTCTGAACTCGTAGGGGTTGGCGTAGGCGTGGGAAGAAACCAAATATCGACAAACTTGGATTCACCGGGGACTTCAAAGCTGCGTTGAACTTGCCCCAAGGGAGCCAGCACCTCTTCGAGAAACTGCTTGGAAAGCTGGTCGAACGGGATTTGGGTCATGGCAATGGGGCAGAAACGAGGTTGATTGTATCACTTCGGTTGATGGCTCAACAGCGTACACTCGATGGATGGATGCGTTAGCAATCGCTAAGGAATTCTCCAGAATGGCGATCGCCCTGATGATGCGTTTGATGCGTTACGCTACCGCTAACGCATCAAACAAGATCGCGATCGCACTGTTGTGTTTTGGAGGCTGAATTGATGACTGCTGAGGAATTGTTGCAACGTTATGCTGCTGGAGAGAGGAACTTTAGTGGAATTCACTTGTGGGGAGCTTGTCTGGATGAAGCCATTTTGAGGAGAGCTAACTTCAATGGTGCCACTCTTGAATGTTCCATGATCAGGACTGACTTCACAGGTGGCTTCTTTAAAGGAGCCGTTCTGCGTCATTCTATGATGGAGGTTAACCTTACTCGGTGCCATCTCAACGGGGCTGAACTGGTGGAAGTAGACCTGAGCGATGCTATTTTGCGGTATGCTCGGCTGGATGGTGCAACTCTTTCTCAGTCCCTCCTCACTGGCGCTGACTTGACTCAGGCTCGCTTGCTGGCTGCTGAGATGGATGAGACCTTGATGCGGAACACTAATTTGCATCAGGCTAATTTGCGCGGTGCATCCGGTGTGAATATTGACGTTTGGCTGGAGGAGGAATGCATTGTCTATGCCCGATGGCAGTATAAGAAATGATGGGTGTTGCCACTTGACCACTGACATCCGATAGCTCAAAGTTTGCCATTAGAGGAGCGGAAGGTGAACTATTAGCTGAATGCTGATCAAGCCATTGCTTGATGTCTGCTATGTCTCGACTTTCAATAACCGTTTGTACAGAGGATGGGACACTAGAGAAAAGGTCATAACCTAACTGAGTTTCCAACCAGTCAATATTTTTCCAGTACGATCGCCCTCTCATAAGATACGTCAGCGGAGCGTAACGCATCGCCCAAACTCACCTCAGCTATCCCAACCCTCTATCAGCGAAATCAACTCTCCATTCATTCCCCAATCTACTGAGT
>JBBSFA010000293.1:0-5164 GCA_038239185.1 Elainellales cyanobacterium
ATAGAGGCGCAGAAAACTTAGGGGAAATACCCCTTAGAAAAGTGCTCACTAAACCTAAAAAACGTTACGCCGCCTGGTTAATTCTGATTGTCGATGCTCTACTGTCAATGCCCTACTGTCTTTTTAGGAAGACCTCACAAAAGATTGCACCAGGTAGCGCTAAGCAGCAGCTAGGTTACGGAACCTAACCCTAATAGGTTACAAAATCGATCGACTAAGTGTAACAGCTTTTTACAAGCTGAACATAAATATTTTTTACAGCTTCACCCAACAGATATAGATAGAAATCCCATAATCCACAACAATCTCACAAATTCAACAGGACTGTCTTGTAGCATGGAACTTATAGCATGGAACTTGTAGCATGGAGACTAGTAGCACAAAAAATTTATAGTAAGTATAAATTTTCTATGTGGAAATCACATCTGCTTCGCGGCTCTCTTTATTCTTTCTGAGAAAGCAATCCAGACGAAGGCTTTGCAGAACGGACAATCTCGATCGCAACACTGCCGCTAAAATCCGGGATGGGCGGTGAAACTTTGGTGAGGCGAACCTGCACTTTTTCTGCGCCCGATGCTAAAACAAGCTGGGCGATCGCCTCTACTAGCTTCTCGATCAGCTTAAAACGAGCCGTGCGAATTAATTCTTGAATGGCTTTGACACTATTGCGATAGTCATAAGCCTCTTCCAGGCGATCGCTCTCGCTTGCTTTCGAGATATCCCACCAGATTACAAGATCCACTTCAAACCACTGCCCCAAAGTCTGTTCTTCTGGGAAAAAGCCCGTGTAGCCGTAGGCACGAATGCCGTTGATCTGTAGAGTATCCATGGGTGAGGCATCCTATTAGTGCTCTAAATCCTTATGGGTAAAGGGTTTTGGATTTGTGCCGCTATAGGTTTGCACCAAATGACCCGCTCCCACCATCTGATACTTATAGGTCACAAGTCCCTCCAGTCCCACCGGACCACGCGGCGGCATCTTCTGCGTGCTGATGCCCACTTCTGCCCCAAACCCATAGCGAAAGCCATCGGCAAACCGAGTTGAACAGTTCTGAAACACGCCTGCGGCATCCACCTGCGTCATAAAAGTCCGAGCCGCTTCTGAATCTTCTGTGACGATCGCCTCTGTGTGTCGAGATCCATAGGTATTGATATGCGCGATCGCGGCTTCTAGCGAATCGACAATCTTGATCGACAAGATCAGATCACTATACTCAGTTGCCCAATCTGCCTCTGTGGCTGCTCGGACTGAATGCCCTAGCAAAGCTTGAGTCGGCATGTCTCCCCGCAGTTCCACATCGCAGGCTTGCAGGGCTGCTGCCACTTCGGGCAAAAACCGATCGGCAATCTGGCGATGTACCAGCAGCGCTTCGATCGCGTTACAGGCAGACGGGTATTGGGTTTTAGAGTCTACGGCGATCGAGACTGCTTGAGAAATATCGGCAGCTTGATCAATATATAGATGACAGATGCCGTCGGCATGACCCAAGACCGGAATACGGGTATTCTCTTGGACAAAGCGCACGAAGGCATTTGAGCCTCTGGGAATAATCAAATCCACTACGCGATCGAGCTGCAAGAGGGCGATCGTTTCTTCGCGGGTCGTCAACAGCCGCACTACTGCCGGATTAATGCCGACCTGCATCAGCCCTTGATGGATGGCGCGAGTCAAAGCCTCGCAGGAGCGCACTGCTTCCTTGCCGCCTTTGAGGATCACGCCATTCCCAGATTTGATCGCCAAAGTCGCGATTTGCACCAGCGCATCTGGACGCGATTCAAAAATGACACCCAATACCCCTAGCGGACAGGTGATCCGCTGCATCACCAGCCCCGCATCTAGCTCTCGATGGATCTGCACTGCGCCCACCGGATCAGGCAGTCGCCCTAGATCTCGCACCCCGGCGATCGCCCCTTGTAACTTCTCCGCATCCAGTTTTAGCCTGCCATAGAGCGGTTTTGCCAGTCCCTCAGCGAGCGCTGCCTCGCAGTCCTGCCGATTTGCCGCCAAAATATCCTCAGCGTTATCCACAAAAGCCTCTGCGATCGCCTCAATTGCCTGGTTTCGAGCCTCAGCGGGCAAACAAGCCAAGCGACGAGCCGCTTCACGAGTTTGAAGAGCCAGTGTTTCTAGGGAGAGGGAAAGCGTTTGGGGAGTCATAAGATTGAGAAGGAGATGGGGTCATCTAAGCGCTACTAACCTAATCCTAAACGAGTCTTGTCGTAACGCCGATCGCATTTTGCTCCCAATGATTGCCGTTAGAACTCCCAGTTTTGTGGGTACTGCTTAAAAGGAATTTTGCATTTGAACAGCGTTCTTACACCTGCTATTGGAGGCTCCGAATCACCCTATGGTTAACTCTATAGCGTCCTGCCCGATATCCCTACTTGAAATTGGACTGAATGCCCTTCGTCGAGAGCAGCCCCAAGAAGCAATCAGCATTCTAGAGGCTTTCTGCCAGTGCCAACCCGATGATCCCAGAGACTATCTACAAGCCCAAATGCATTTGGTCGAAGCTTACCGCAATGTCGGGCAATCGGCACAAGCGATCGCCCTTTGTCAGCAGCTCATCACAGCGGAGAATGCTCAAGTGCAAATTTGGGCGCAGCTCATTCTGCCTAAGTTGCAGTCAGCATCAGAAGCGAATGTTTAACTTTAAGTTAGGTTAACTTCAAGTTATACCATTTTTATATGAAGCTACACATAATTAAAAGGCTCGAAAAGCTCCTGAATCAAAGGTTTCAGCTCTCAATGATTTGTGCAGCTTCACAGTAGATTGGTATTAGGTTAACTTCAAGTTAGGCATCTGATTACCTTTTGTTAACCAGGAACAGTCTTGGACTACGGTATTCTGTCCAGAGGATGATGTTATTTCTCCTTAATTAGCCGCTTTTTCACTATTTCTAATCTGCATGTCTAATCTGCTTGACCTCGCGCTCAAAGGTGGTCCTACTATGATCCCTATGTTGGGGCTGTCGGTTGCTACGATCGCCTGTGGGCTGGAAAGGGCTTGGTTTTGGTATCAGCTCACGAGTCAGGAAGATCGGATTGTGCATGATGTGCTGGAATCGGCGCAGTACGACCTGGAAGAAGCGCGAGTCGTGGCAGAGCGGGCGATCGAGTTGCCCATCGGACGGTACTTACTGGCTCCGCTGAGGCTACATCGCCCCACGCCTGAAACCTTTCGGTTGGCGATGGAAACCGTGGGCGATCGAGAGTTTGTGCAGATGCGGAAGGGAGACAAACTACTCGAAACGGTTGTGGCGATCGCCCCCCTGCTGGGACTGCTGGGAACGGTGACCGGGCTAATTGCCACCTTTGGCAACTTGAATATCGGCGGCGGCGGCTCTGCCGAAAGCACGACCAAAGCCGCGGCAGGGATTGGGGAAGCGCTGATTGCGACGGCAAGCGGCATGATTATCGCCATTATCGCGCTGGTGATTTTTCGATCGCTCGTGGCTTTGCAAGCTCGTCAGATGGATTACTTTGACGAGGTGGGCGCAGAACTAGAGCTGATCTATCGGCAGTGCTGGTATGAGCGGGATCGATCGCTGCTGCCTGTGGGCGATCGCGAATAATCATGACCCGGAGAAGCGCGGCTAGAAACAGACGGAACGCTCACCGTCCGCCAGAGGTGAATCTGATTCCGATGCTGGATGTGTTGATGACGGTCTTGACCTTCTTCATCATCATCTCTATGACGTTGGGCGTTGAGCAAGGGGTGGATGTCCAACTGCCCAGCAATTCTAAAAGTCAGCCCTCGCCGCAACCTGCGCCCGATCCGCTAATCACGAAACTAGGACGGCAGGGGATCACCGTTGGCGATCGACCCATGACAAAACCGCAGCTAACCCAGCAGGTCAAAGTTTATCTGGCTCAAAATCCCAAAGGAGTCGTGGTGCTACAGGCTGCCCCTGATGTGCCTTATGAACAGGTGGTGGCATTGCTGGGAGAACTGAAGGATCTGGGCGGCGATCGAATTTCGTTGGCGATCGAATAATTCACCTATAGCAAGCTATGAGTCGTAGAGGCAGCCGCAGACATCGACAGAGTTCCCATCAGATGCCAGAGGTGAATCTGGTGCCGATGATGGATGTGCTGATGACAGTGCTGACGTTTTTCATCGTGATTTCGATGACTTTCAACGCACAACGTTTAGCTAGGATTAATCTACCGAAAACGAAAGGGGAAGGAACCCAAAGCCAGCAAACTAAGGTGGCGGTTCAGCTTGTAGTGGGACTCGATCCGCAAGGAAAAATTAGAATGGGCGATCGCCAACTGACTCAAGCCGATCTTGCCGATCGGATCGTCAAGTTCCTGACGCAGCACCCAGACGGGCAAGTGATCCTCAAAGCCGATCGCGGCTTAAACTTCAAAGATGTGCAGAGTTTGCTGAAAACGATGCGGGATATTGGCGGCGATCGGGTTTCTTTATCGATCGCGCGCCAAAGCTCATAAAAATTAGGCTGAAACCCGGCTATCTCTCCAAAGTGATCTCGGAGTTTCGGGTTCTGAGGTCGGCAGGCGAGGGTTAGAGGGCGATCGTGCTAACGCAGTAGAGCGATGAAGCCAGCTTGCTCAAAGTGTCTGTCGTGAGTCAGAGCTTCAGTGATTTTTCGTTGCTGCATGATGCAAAACGAAGCGCAGTCTGTGTGGCTCCAAGCTTTGTCGGCTCTTTGCTGGTAAAGGTCGATCGCTTAATGGAATAAATCGCTGGTCTGGGGAACAACTTTGATTCTAGGAGCATCCAGCGATCGCTGGATGAATTGGGCTATAGCCTGTCTGAAAGCGCTTTCTCGTCTGGAGAATGAATTTAAGACTTCTGTGAAAACCATTTCGCTGGTGACAATCTGAAACGGATCGAGGGCGTTGGAAAGAGTCGCTGCTTTGATATGCAGGGCATCAGCAGGGTTGAGGATGGCAATTCAGTACCCCGCATCGGCGAAGACAGTTTTCATCCCTCGTCCTTCGGTGAGCCATATAAATAGTGATCTAGGTTCTTAGCAAGATCTTTGGGCAGTTTTTCCCATCTGAACCTCCGGGGTACTCCCGCCAAATTGGTACTCCAATTGGCGGTGATGGGGGATAGGAGCGCCAAGCAAGCGGTTCGATGCCGCGCAGATTGGCAGTTAATTGTCGGTTGCATGTTTCACCTTCTTTTTGAGA
>JBBSFA010000294.1:0-5140 GCA_038239185.1 Elainellales cyanobacterium
CTGCGAATCAAGTTGAGACTGCTTTGGGATATGCCTATGGCACTCGCCAGGTTTCTACTATCTATGCGCCTGATAACCAATATCAGGTCATCATGGGTGTCGCACCTCAGTTTCAGCAGGATGCGACTGCGCTGGATCTGCTGTCGGTGCGCGGCGGTGCGGTGCAATCTTCCAATGGTGCGACTAGCGCCACCTCTGCCCAATCGTCTAACGGGCAACTTATTCCCCTCAATGCGGTGGCAACTACCGCTCGCACGGTTGGTCCACTGACCGTTAACCATTTAGGTCAGCTTTCGTCTGCCACGCTGTCATTTAACCTGAAGCCAGGAATTTCCTTAAGCAACGTGACTGGCAAGATTGGTCAAGCCGCTCGTCAAGCGCTGCCGGATACGATTACGACTAGCTTCCAGGGATCGGCTCAAGCGTTTCAGTCCTCGCTTCAGGGGTTGGGTTGGTTGCTGCTGGCGGCGATTATTATCATCTACATCGTATTGGGTATCCTCTACGAGAATTTTATTCACCCGCTGACTATTCTTTCGAGTTTGCCTTCTGCTGGGTTTGGGGCGTTGTTGACTTTGTTAATCTTTCAGGTGGATTTGAATATCTACGCCTTTGTGGGAATTATTCTCTTGATTGGGATTGTCAAGAAAAACGGCATTATGATGGTGGACTTTGCCGTAGAAGCGCAGCAGCAGGGTAAAAGTCCAGTTAATGCTATTTACGAAGCCTGTTTAGTGCGCTTCCGTCCGATTATGATGACCACAATGGCAGCGCTGATGGGCACTTTGCCGATCGCGCTAGGGATTGGGGCAGGAGCCGATGCCCGTCGTCCGTTAGGATTGGCAGTAGTAGGAGGGCTAGTCTTCTCCCAGTTTCTGACCCTCTATCTAACTCCTGTCTTCTACACCTATATGGAATCCTGGCAAACCTCCCTCCAAAAGCGACAGTGGAAAAAGAAGCGATCGCTGACTCATCACTAGCTTTAGCCGATCGCAACAGGGGATTTTTGATGAGCGTTGTACCAGCGTAACAGGGTCTTAGCAAGCCGCTGGGGATGATGGCGAATATGACCTGTGCTGGGGTTAACGTCCATGATGTTGTCCTGTACGACTTGACAACCCATTTGCGCGATCGCCCTTTGATCACAGCTAACGGGATAAGCCTCCTCTGCGGCATAGGTTGTCAGCGATCGCCCTGAAAAGCTACCTTGATGCACCAGCACACTATCAAATAAGCGCTGACCGCAAGCCCGATCTAATGCCTGGATATGATCGGTGACACTGTAATCATCGGTTTCACCAAGCTGTGTCATGATGTTGCAGATGTAGATTCGCGGAACGGTGGCTTTGGCGATCGCCTCACGAATCTCTGGCACCAGCAAATTAGGAATCACGCTGGTATACAAACTGCCGGGTCCCAAAATGATACAATCTGCGGTTTCGATCGCACGAATGGCATCAGGCAGAGCGGGCGGATTAGCAGGCGTACAGCCCATTTGACGAATTTTTCCCCGTGCTACCGGAATCTGCGATTCGCCTTCAATCCGCCGCCCGTCGGCCAAATCTGCCCACAGATGAACCTGGCTTAGGGTTGCAGGTAACACTCGCCCCTGAATTCCCAAAAGCTTAGAGCTAGCTGCGATCGCCTGTTCAATATCACCGGTCATCTGGCTCAAGGCTGCCAAAAACAAGTTGCCTAAGCTGTGCCCTTTTAGTTCTTTTCCCTGCTGAAATCGAAAGCGAAAGAGCTGAGTCATTAGCTGATCTTCATCTGCTAAGGCAGTCATGCAGTTGCGAATATCTCCGGGCGGTAACATTCCCAAGTCTTGTCGCAGTCGCCCGGATGAACCCCCGTCATCTGCCACGGTCACGATCGCCGTCAGGTTAGAACTATGAGCCTTCAGACCTTGCAGCAGCGTAGATAATCCTGTGCCGCCGCCGATCGCCACGATTTTTGGCGCTCGGCTGAGCGGCTGGAAGGGCATCCGCTCTATCCGCTTGATGCTGTTTTTCCGCTGGGAAATGGCTACAGATCCACCTGCGCGATTCTGATCCCATAAAATTAAACTCAGCCCTAGCAACAATAGGATTATGCCTAAGTAAGAACTAGGGATATTTTGGGTGACTGCGTTTAATAGGCTGAACCCAAACTGTATGAGGCGATCGAGAAATGTGAGTTCAATCGAAAAGATTAGCCCTAAGCCCATTAATAGCAAGCCCAGTCCGTTCAGAAGAATCCGTCGATTGAGTCTTAAGCCAATCATTAATCCTTTGAAGAAGGGCTGAAAGTGCAAAGATCTGCGTTGATACGCAATGGAATCGATGTTTTCCTCCAAGTCTGTCAGGGAGTAAACGAGTCGCTTCGTTCTGAGTTGCATCATGGGTTTTGCCAATAACAGGTGAATTGAACCGTCAAGAGCGCGATTAACCTAACAAAGTGCAGCTAAACTAACAAAGTGCGGCTAACCTAGCAAAGTGCGGCTAAACGTTTCAGTCAATCTCTCAGCCCAGTACTCTGTTAAGGCTGCGTCGATCGCTTCCACCATGATCCGAACCACAGGTTCAGTCCCAGAAGCTCGTACTAAAATCCGTCCCTGATCGCCCATGTCAGCCTGTGCTTGCACGATCGCCTGTTGCAAATTATCGTGATCTTGCCAGTTAATGCGGCGGTTTCTATCTTCTACGCGCACATTTTTGAGGATCTGCGGGTAGGTTTGAAAACTGCGATCGCGCAGTTCACTCAGCGTAGTCCCCGACTGTTTGACCAATGCTGCCACATGCAGCGCAGTCAACAAGCCATCACCCGAAACGCCATAGTGCGGACATAGAATATGTCCCGACTGCTCACCGCCCAGCATTGCCCCCTGCCGGATCATTTCTGCCTGCACATGCTGATCGCCTACCGCCGTCCGAATCAGTTGACCTCCAGA
Organism: Elainellales cyanobacterium; assembly: GCA_038239185.1. Classification (GTDB taxonomy): domain Bacteria; phylum Cyanobacteriota; class Cyanobacteriia; order Elainellales; family Elainellaceae; genus FACHB-886. The sequence continues at coordinate 2,930 of JBBSFA010000294.1, forward strand.
TTGAGTCCAGGCTTTTTCAAAGCCCAAATTTGCCATTACAGTTGACACCAACAGATTACCTGGCAACTGTTGGGTCTGGCGGAGCTGTTGCCCCCACAGATAAAGGATATAATCGCCATCGACGACTCGCCCTTGAGCATCGATCGCCATGACGCGATCGGCATCTCCATCAAAGGCGAATCCGATATCGGCTTGGTGCTGCTGCACTGCGATTTGCAAAGATGCCAGATGGGTTGAGCCGCAGTGAACGTTGATCCGATTGCCATCGGCGCGATCGTGCAGACAAATCACCTCGGCTCCCAGCGATCGAAACACCTGTGGTGCTAACTGGACGGCTGCTCCCCAAGCTAAATCTAGAACGATTCGCAGCCCGGTCAGATTACCTGCGGTTGCCAGCGAATTTTGCAGTGCCTCGCTGTACTGTGCCAAGAGTTCCGGACACGCAACCTGTTGTCCCCAATGCAGTAAGCAGTCAGGATTAAGCCCCGCCGAATGCTGTCTCAGCGCTGCTTCAATTTGGGCTTGTACCCCAGGAGCCAATTTTGTCCCATCTGACCCAAAAAACTTGATGCCGTTATCTTCGGGCGGATTGTGGCTAGCGGAGATCATCACGCCGCCTGTTGCGCCGATCGCCTGAGCCAGATGAGCCACTGCTGGCGTGGGGCACAGTCCCAAATCCCAAACATCTAAGCCAGCCGCTGTTAGTCCACTAGAAAGCGCTCTAGCCAGCATCGGGCTAGAGTTTCGCGAATCTTGACCTAAAATCACCACACCCAATCGATCGGACTGCAAGGTTTTTCCTGCCCAGTAGCCGACTTGGGTTGCTAAAGGCGCGGTGAGTAAATCTCCGACGCGACCTCGAATTCCGTCTGTGCCAAATAGCGGCGTTGAAGGCAGTGAGGGTAAGCCTAATGACAATGGGCTTTGAGCGATCGAATTTTGATCTAATGACAGCGGTAGAGAAGCAGTTTTAAAGGAGTTAGAAAGAGAGAGAGACATAGAATTTTGTTCTCAGGGAATCAAATGCTGATAAATTCAAGCGTTTGGATAGATGCGAGATGTTTGAGGAAGTTTTGGATTCATCCAAAACTTCCTCAGATTAACGACTTATCAAACGTAGCTGAAGGCTGAACTGGTCAGTGATGCAGTGATTGTGCCTTGAACAAGTCCAATCAGTTCGTCAGCAACCCCTACTCCCGTTGACTTGAGGTAGATTCCTTGACCCAGATTCAACCCAACTAGAGCCAAAGCTGTTCGATAGTTTGCAGCAGTTCCTTTCAGTTGGATCACATCACCTTGGCTAGGCGAGAAGTCAGTAATCCGTGCGTAATCTGCTGTGCCAGTATTAGTAGCATTGCCGTCGTTGTAGTAAACCTGAGTGCTATCACCCAGAATAAAGCGATCGGCTTCGCTTCCACCCGTCAGCACATCCACTTCGCCTCTGCCTGCTAGCGCCAAGGTCGGATCTACCCCAATCAGGATATCGATTCCAGCTTCGCCAGAAAGCTGGTCATTGTTTCTGCCACCCGTAAGGGTATCATTGCCATTGCCGCCAAATAGCTGATCGTTACCGTCACCACCCGAAAGAATGTCGTCATTGTCTTGACCCCGCAGAACATCATTTCCGGCTAACCCAGAGATTTTGTCTTTAAGAGCTGTTCCGGTCAAAGTATCGTTTCTAGCGGTTCCGTTGATGATGTTGTAAAGGCTATTGACCGTGACCCCAAAGGTATTTACTACTGTCTTGCCGTTAGAGGTTCCCTGAACGGTAACTTGAGCAGTGCCGTATTGGTTTGGTAGATAGCCTAGCGTCAGAGTATTATTGCTGATCGTTGCGGAAACCAATGTGGGATTGTTGTTAGATGAAACAGTTTTGACGATCGCTGCTGGGTCATTATCGATATCGGTAAAGACGCTGCTGAGATTGATTGCGGTTGCGGGTGAGTTTTCAGTCACCGTTACGTTGGTGATCGGGGTAAGAACTGTAGGCGCATCATCTACAGGCGCAACATTGACCGTAAAGGTCGTGTTGACTGTTTTACCTGCGGAAGTTCCTTGAACGGTAATATCAGCCGCACCAAACTGATTTGCCAGATAGCTGAGCGTCAAGGTGTTGCCTACTACGGTTGTGGAAACCAAAGATGCCTTGCTGTTGGTCACAACTGCTTTGGTGATTCCAGTCACAGGATCATCTGTATCTGTAAAGACACC
>JBBSFA010000295.1:0-5135 GCA_038239185.1 Elainellales cyanobacterium
AATGCGGTAGCTGGCGCTTCTGCCGCCGCGACCGTTGCTGATTTGCCGTCCATCTAGCTCGATCTTGTTAGCTTCTAGGAGTGCGTTGTAAAACTTCATCATGTTGACACGCTCTACACCGTTTTTTGTGATGGTGAAGTAGCCACATTCTTTCGCCTTTTCCTCTTTCGCAAGATGCTCTAACTCTTTAACTTTTGCGAGGAGCGCTTCGCCCGTTAAGGGATCGTTCTTCTTCTTCTTCATTAGTCTGAATCGGGGATCAATGATGAGGAGTATTCGGTATGTTCGCTTGTTAAGAGCGATCGACAATCATAGAAATTTATTGACACACTATAGCTCTAGTCGATGACACTATGTTACTCCGATTATGACAACTTGTACTCTGGATTTCTGCTAAAGATTGACGAGTTTGATTGAGTATCTATTGGGCTTAAATCAATCAAGTAATTATCGATCGAAAGTGATTGAAATCATTTCAGTAACGAACAATCAATGCTTACCCGGCTCAACGTGAACTGCTAAATAGAATATGAAACTTACAACTCGTGGACATTACAGCGTCAAAGCGCTCCTCGACTTGAGCCTGCAACCTCGACAGCAACCTGTTTCTGTAAAAGCGATCGCCCAACGGCAAAATATTCCGGCTCCTTATTTAGAAAAGCTGCTGATTGAACTGCGACGGGCAGGGTTAGTCGAGTCAGTCAGAGGGGCGCAAGGGGGCTATCGATTGGCGCAGTCGCCCGCGCAGATTTCGCTGGGGCAAATTCTAGAGGTGGTCGGAGAAACGGTTGAGCCGCTGTCTCGGCGCACTTTAACCGATGATCAGGCGGAAGATTGGGTGACGCGATCGCTCTGGCAGCGGCTCCATGAAAAGCTGAAAGACGCGCTTTACAGCATTACCCTGGAAGATCTTTACTATGATGCGCGGAGCTGGCAGGCGACTCAAGGTGAGGCGACGCACTTCGTGGTCTGAGATTTTGTGGTCTGAGATTTTGTGGTCTGAAATTTTGTGGTCTGAGCGAGGCTTGACACGATCGCCTCCAGTTAGTCACAATGGTTCTTTGGTTATTTATTCTGCTCGGATCAGGTTCTTCATCCTAAAAGCAGTGAGCTTGGAATGGCTCATGGCTACCTGTACGGCAGTTATTGAGGAAGATTCATGGTTTACGCAATTATTGAGACGGGTGGGAAGCAGTTTCGGGTAGAGCCGGGTCGCTTTTACGATATCGAGCGGTTAGCCGTCGAGCAGGACGAGTCTGTGACGATCGATAAAGTGTTTTTTGTGGACAACGACGGTGAGGCATCGGTGGGTCAACCGCTAGTCGCTGGCGCAACCGTAGAAGGCACGGTGCTGCGACATTTTCGCGGTCGCAAGATCATCGTTTACAAGATGCAGCCCAAGAAAAAGACGCGCAGAAAGCAAGGGCATCGTCAAGAGCTGACTCGGCTGATGATCGATGCCATTCTCTTGGACGGTCAGGCAATTGGCGGATCGATCGCGGCTTCTGCTACACCTGAAGCGGCTGAGGCTGAAGCGGCTGAAGTTGAAGTGGTTGAAGTTGAAGCGATCGAAGTTGAAGCGGTTGAAGCGGCTGAAGCTGAAGCGGAATAATGGGGCTAATGCGTTAGCTTAAAGTTTGAAGTTTGAAGTACTTAGAAGCGGTAGGAGTTTACGATGGCTCACAAGAAAGGAACGGGGAGTACCCGCAACGGTCGCGACTCCAACGCCCAGCGGCTTGGGGTTAAGCGTTTCGGCGGTCAGGTGGTCAGAGCTGGGAATATCTTGGTGCGGCAGCGCGGCACGAAGGTTCACCCTGGCAATAATGTTGGTCGCGGCAACGATGATACTTTGTTTGCCTTAGTGGATGGGGTTGTCACGTTCGAGCGCCGTGGCAAAGGGCGCAAGAAGGTTAGCGTTTATCCGGTTGTAGAATCTGTACCCACAGTAGAGCCTACGCCCGAGTTGCAGTCTGCTTGACGTTATCAGCAAGTTCCATAAAGTAAAGGGTCGGAGTATTTACTCCGACCCTTTACTTTATCTTTTAAACGGGCGAGGAGGGATTCGAACCCCCGACACCGTGGTCCGTAGCCACGTGCTCTAGTCCACTGAGCTACACGCCCTTGCTTTTAGGTTTGCTTCCGGTTGCTTGTTCTGCAACTTTTCACAAGTATTCATCGTATCACGGAAATCACTCATGTCAAATAATTTAGAGTCTTCTCTTTCCGCTGCGGCTCCGCTCACCCACTTAGACGCGATCGGACAGGCGCAAATGGTCGATGTCTCGGCAAAAACGCAGACGGTGCGGATGGCGATCGCCACAGGACAGGTGCGGATGCGACCAGAGACTTTTGCCGCGATTCAGTCGGGCAATGCTCCCAAAGGCGATGTGCTGGGAACCGCCCGATTGGCGGGCATCATGGCGGCGAAGCAGACGGCAAATCTGATTCCACTCTGCCATCCGTTGCCCATTCAGAAAGTTTCCGTGCAAATTGAGCCTGACCCGGCATTGCCCGGCTATCAGATTCAGGCAGAGGTCAAAACTAGAGGTGAAACCGGGGTGGAGATGGAGGCTTTAACCGCTGTGTCGATCGCTGCGCTGACGCTATACGATATGGCAAAGGCGCTAGAAAAATCGATTCAGATTGAGTCAATTCGGCTAGTTCATAAGTCAGGCGGCAAGTCTGGCGATTACAGCGCCGCAGATTAGCGGTGAATTCCTCCCTGTGGCGACGAACCTGTCGGTAGAGAACCTTACAATAGAGGGAGCGATGTCAGAGAACGCTATGCAATAGCCGAATCGATCGCTCTATAACTTTACCGATTCAATCGAACTTCAACCTATGCCTCCTCGTTGGTCTCGAAAACCCGATCGCCGTGATCCGGAGTACCGCAAGCTAGACGATCGGATGAACTTTGCCGTCCATGTGGCTACTTTTGCCTGTATTAACTCTGGAGCCTGGTTTGCTCGGCAGGTGCAGCAAGCCGACTGGACTTGGACAACCTGGCTGACGGGAGCTTGGCTGCTGGTGCTGCTAGGTCATGCGGTCTATATCTTTGCGATCGCGGATTATTCTGCGCCGACTTCTTCGGGGCAAAGCTGAAATCAAACATAGAGTTTTAAGGGGCAACTTTTATGGCAAGTTCTGAAGCGCTCGAAAAATTGGCGGCAGCGATCGGCGAGCAGGTTTATATCGATGTGGCGAAGTGGCATCTGTACCTGAATGATGCCCACCTGCACACGCCGTTGGCAACCCAGCTTTATCCTCTGCTGGAAAAAGGCAGCGTTACTGAGGCTCAGGTGACTGAAATCCTGAAAGGGATTCCGGTGAAACTAGGCGGCGGCAAACAGGAAGTGCCGTTGTCGGAGCTGTTGCCGATGCAGTCGCAAGTTCATTTGATGGATGTGCTAGAGGAATTCCAGCGCGATCTATAGCGGGCTGTTTGAAGCAAGTGGGCTGTTTGAAGCAGGTGGGCTGTTTGAAGCAAGCTAGTCGGCTGAGCGGTTTAAGCATCCCTCAATTTTGCTGAGCAGTCGGGGCAGATCGATCGGCTTGGTGTCGTAGTCATCGCAGCCCGCTGCCAGCGCTTTTTCGCGATCGCCCGCCATGGCATGGGCAGTCAGTGCAATCACCGGAATCTGGCAAGTTTTGGGATGGGCTTTGATCTGCTGCGTTGCCTCCCAGCCATCCATCACGGGCAAACTGATGTCCATCAGGATGGCATCAGGCTGTTCCGATAGCGCTTTCGATACGCCCTCTGCGCCGTCGATGGCAATCACCACGTCATAGCCAGAGCGCTGGAGGCGGCGAGACAGCATGTCACGGTTCAATTCATTATCTTCAACCAACAGGACTCTCAGCGGCAAGCTGGTTCTTTGATGGGACTGTCCTCCCGGTATTTCAGCGGGTTGCAACTGCTGAAAGTAGCTGGTTTGGACGATCGCTGTGGCTTGCTGAGTGTGTTTAATCTGCTCTAATTCCTGTTGTGCCGCTGCCAACTCTTGTTTGAGCGCTGCCTCAGTCAGCTTGTGTTGCGCGATCGCTTCTACAGTTCCCAGGCATGTAGCGACTTTAGCGCGGAGCAATACTGATTGGAAGGGACGAGTTAGATAGTCTGTGGCTCCGATCGCAACCCCCTGAGCTACAGCCTCCATTTGATCGGGTTCTGCCAAAATTAAGACAGGAATATGCTGCCATTCCGCCTGCCTCTTGAGCTGTTCCAATACCTTCAAGCCGCCGATTTCTGGCAGACTCACATCGAGCAACACCAAATCGTAGGGCAGAGCGGCGATCGCCTGCAAAGCCTGTTGACCCGTGGTAGCGATCGTCACCTGACAGCCCTGGTATTCTAGCTGGCGAGACAGCAACGTGCAGTTGGAAGCGCTGTCTACCACCAAAATTCGACTCTCAGCAAATTGGGAAGTCTCTAGAATCGGTCTTGCTATAGTCTGTTCGGCTGTGAAGTCCAGCGGTTGATCTTCTGCATTGAAATCATTGGCATTGAAAGTCTGAATCGATCGAAGGTGCTGTTGGATCAGGTCATCCAGACCGTTTACCCGGCTGATTAGACCTTGCGCCGAGGCATAGATCTGTTCCAGGTCTGAAGTTAACTCAGTCGGGGCTTCCTCTAGCAGCATCTCGCAGTAGCCGACGATCGTACTGAGCGGGGTGAGCAGTTCCAGCCGCAGTGTGGGCGCGACGAGATCGATTTCCTGCTGTTGAATCTCTACTAGCGCTGGGTTCAAAACGGCATGGATCAGTTGCAGCAATCGCAGCCCAGAGGCGTGAATCTTCTGGAGGTCGCTGCATGGGGCTGGATTTTGTGATCCACTCAGCGCGTCCAAAAGGAGGTCGCTGTAGCCGATGATGCGATGCAGCGGTGGGTCAAGTTCGCGGCGCAGCCGGGTTCGCAAGATCCGCTGGAGGCGAGGGTTCTGCGGCAAGTTTGGTTCTGAGGACTTGACGATCGCGAGCTGCGAGGCGGGTTTAAGCAGCTTGGCAATCTTGTCTAGTAGTCGCGGGAAGTCCAGCTAATTCGAAAATCATCTATCGCCTTGTTGGTAATATTTATTCGAACACGAACGCAACGATGGGCGACGGAAATGGAAATGCCGTTTCGGCCGCAAATCAAATCA
>JBBSFA010000296.1:0-5119 GCA_038239185.1 Elainellales cyanobacterium
GGGGGCGACTGCTGTTGGCGGCGAATGAAAGCCATCTGTGGGGCGTGAACTTCGTCAATATGCGCGAGTATCTTTACAGCGTGGTGGCAAGCGAGGTTTCTTCGAGCTGGCCGCTGGAGGCGCTCAAGGCTCAGGCGGTTGCGGCGCGATCGTATGCGCTCACCTATTTTTTCAAGCCAGTTAATCCGCTCTACCAGATTGGGGACGACGAGTATTTTCAGGTTTACAGCGGCGTTGCGCGCGAAGCTGCGCCCTCCAATCAAGCCGTTGATGCGACTGCTGGGGAATTTGTCAGCTATCGGGGCGGTATCGTAGAATCGCTGTATGCCGCCTCAGATGATATTGTGGCGGATGCTTTTCACGGCAAAGGCATGAGTCAGCTAGGGGCTTTGGGTTTGGCAGAGAAAGGCTATAGCTACCAGCAGATTTTGGCAAACTACTACCCCAGCACCGGGGTCGGGCGCATTCAACAGGATTATGAGTAGGGTCTGATGCCTCTCACGGGTATAGTTGCGAGAGGCATCGTTTTGCTTAAGCTCTGACTGCGAGTCCAGTCAAGGCGATCGGCGTAGCAATATCCTTCACCGCACCCACCAGTGTTGCGGCTCCGCTGGTCAGATTAACTGAGTAGAGCGACGAATTAGAAGCGGCAAATGCCAGGTTCACGCCGTTGCTGAACGCAATATCTAGCCCAGAATTCAGACTGAAGTCCACACCAAGCGCTCCTACTAGCGTTTGAGTGCCAGCATTGGGAGGATTTTGGATGAAGAGCTGATCCGTGGCGGCATCGATGCCAAATTCAGTGGTCGCTGTGGCTCCCTTGAAACTGTTGGTGTATGCCGTTGCAACGATCGAATTGGTTGCCCCATTCAAGTTGCTGTCGGTTTGCACTCCGGCTGTCACCGCATCTCCATCGACGACTGCGCCCGTATCGGGATTCAAGCGCAGGTTTTGTGCCGCATTGCTGACGATCCGCAGTCGATCGGCGGTTGGGTTAAAATCTGCGCCAAAGCTAGTTCCACTCAGCGGTACGGCAAATTGCCCGGTTCCCACCTGAGTTGCAGTACCCGTTGCTGCATCAATGGTGTAGAGGCGGTTGCTGCTGCCTAAGCCAAACAACTGCCCTGTGTTGGGGCGATAGTCAATCCCCAGCAGGTTCTCACCCGTTTGTAGTCCTTTGACTCCAATTCGGGTGACATTCGCGAGACTGTCTGAATTAAAAAAGACGAGCGTGTTGCCGTCTGATAGCCCTGTAAACTTCGCAGTGGTTGGATCAGGCGCTTTCAGTAAGCTCCCCGAAAGCTTCAACCGATATTGGGTCTGCCCGCTCCGCCGATCGATCTTGAGGAAATAGGAGCCTTTTTTCAACGGAGTGGCGATCGATTCAGATTTCTGACCGGGTTTACTGGATGCAGAAACCTGCTGGCGCGAACTGTTGAATAGGGTGAAGTTTGCGTTGCTTTTCAGCCGATCTAAGACACCCTGAAAGCTGCTGCGACTCGTCACCCTAAATTTGAGAAAATCGGCTTTATTGGTGCGATCGAGTGAGCCAGAGATGGTTTTAGTTTTGCTCAACACGCCAAGGTTCTGGGCGGTATCGAAGCTGTTACTTTTATCTAGTGCCATATCGAGAATTTACTGAAAGGTACCATCCCAGTACGGGTTAGATATCCGATCGGATTTAACTCTGAACCGAGTTTTTCCGCATTTCACTAGGCTTTACAGGCGCGATTTTGTGTGCATTCATTTCACGATTTTGCATACTGACTCAAGCTGGATGGCAAGATCCCTCTTTTCTGCTAAAGATTAGGGGTATATCCTCACTTAAATTTTTTAGGGCGCATGATAAATCCTTTCCATCTGCTTGTGCCTGTTTTGATCGCTGAAGCTAAGGCTCCCAGCGTGATCAAGCCTTTGGGTCATCACGAACTCCTGATCCTGCTCTTGGAACTGGCACTGCTGCTCTTGGTAGCACGGGGGCTAGGCGAACTCATGCGCCGGATTAATCTGCCTCCTGTGGTGGGTGAACTGCTGGCAGGGGTTTTGCTAGGACCTTCCTTTTTTGGGCTGATTTTGCCGTCCGTGCAGGCGCAAGTTTTTCCCAAGAGCCAGGTTCAGGCAGATTTGCTATCGGTCGTCTCTTGGCTGGGGGTGCTGTTTCTACTGGTCGTGACTGGATTAGAGACTGACCTGAATCTGATTGTACGGAAGGGGCGAACGGCACTCCTGATCTCTTTGGGCGGCATTATTGTGCCGTTTGCCACGGGGCTGGGGCTAGGCTGGATGCTGCCTGAAAACTTTCTGGCCGAACCGTCGCAGCGGTTTGTGTTCAGTTTGTTTATCGCTACGGCGATGAGCATTTCTGCGGTTCCGGTAATTGCCAAAGTGCTGATGGATTTGCGCCTGATCCGCCGCGATATCGGACAGGTGACTTTGGCGGCAGGCATGACCGACGATACGATCGGCTGGATTTTGCTTTCAGTTGTCTCTGGACTCGCCAGCAGCGGCAAATTCGACCTGCGGACAGTCGTTGCCTCGGTGAGCGGAGCCGTAATCTTCTTGGGGCTTGCCTTCACGATCGGTCGCACGGTAGTCGATCGCGTCTTGCGCTGGGTAGACGATCACATTGGGGGCGCAACGGCTAATTTGTCGATCGTCTTAGTGATGGCGTTTGCGGCGGCGGCTTTGACGCATGGGTTGGGGATTGAAGCCGCGTTGGGGGCGTTTGTGCTAGGGATTCTGGCAGGACAATCGCGCCGATTTAGCCGCGAAGCAGGGCATACGCTAGAGGTGATCACGGCTGGATTTTTGGCACCGATTTTCTTTGCGTCAGCCGGATTGAAAGTCGATGTGCTGCAACTGCTGGTTCCGGAAACGGCGATCATTGGGCTGCTAGTGCTGGGCGTTGCCTGTATTGGCAAGTTCGTGGGGGCTTACATTGGCGCTCGCGTGGGCGGCTTGTCGCACTGGGAATCGCTGGCAATGGGTTCAGGGATGAACGCTCGCGGCGCGATGGAGATTATTGTTGCCACGATCGGTCTATCTCTGGGCGTATTGAATCAGCAGATGTATTCGATCATTGTGATGGTGGCGATCGTCACTTCTCTGATGGCACCGCCGTTGCTGCGCTGGACGCTCTCCAAGGTGGTTATGGGCGAGGAAGAAGCCCAGCGGCTTCAGCAGGAAGAACATGAAAGCCAGAGCTTTATCAAACAGGTACAGCGCGTGCTGATACCCACTAGCGGGGGAGCAAACGTGCAGTTTGCGGCGCAGCTAGTCGGCTATTTAGCAGAACAGAATGAACTGGAAGTCACGGCGCTCTATGCCACCAGCGACAAAAAGCCGATCCACAAATCTGCGGCAACCGCCAAAGATGATGCGGCTGATAGCGCTCTCAAATCGGTGGCTGCCGCCATGCAGCTCCCCAACACATCAGCGCTGAAAACCAAGACGGAATCTGGGCGCAATAAGGCAGAAGTGATTCTGAATGAAGCCAGAAAAGGCTACGACCTGATTGTGATGGGAGCCAGTGAGCAGCGGCAGTCTAATGGCGCGATGTTTAACCTGCTCGTCGATCGCGTGGTGCAGGAAGCCCCTTGTGCCACGATGGTAGTGAAATCCTATGTGCCGTTGCCCAAGGGCGAAGCCTGCGAGATTGATGCCCAGCCTGTTCGCCACATTTTGGTTCCCACGGTTGGCTCGGAGTACAGCAAGAATGCGGTTGAGGTTGCCAGCGCGATCGCGGCTCAGACGGGTGCTTTAGTCACCTTGATCCATGTGATTAACCTGCCCCAGGTTGAATATGTGCTCTACGACCAGCAAACGCTCGAATCGGTGCGAGAAATTGCCCAACAGCTAGTTGAGCACCAGACCGAAATCGGCAGAGTCTTGGGCGCAAGAGTTGACTTTAAGATTCTGGAAGGCAGAAGTCCAGAGCAGTCTATCTTAGAGTTTGCTCGAACCGAGCAGGTCGATTTGATTATGTTAGGCAGCAATATTCGGATGATCACAGGTCGAGTGTTCTTTGGGCATCGAGTCGATGCAATTCTGAGTAAGGCTCACTGTCCGGTCGCCGTGATCTCGGTCTAAGTGACTTTTATTAGAAATCGAAGTAAATATAGGGGGCAGCTTCATTAGGCGCAAGCAGCCACGCTGCAAACAAGCAGAGCGGCACCAAAAACAGCTTGACGATCCAATTGAGATGCAGCTTTAGCCCCCTTTGAAAGGCATAGGCGACAAACATGCCGCCCACAATCAGCCATAGTGACAAAGTCAGGTGAAGACGATCGATCTGCAACGTCTCCACATAGACTTTCTGAGCAAATTGGACATCAGCCACCTGTCCAAACAGCCGCTGTATGACTAAGCCAGATTCCTTTAAGTTTGGCAAGCGGAAGAAAATCCAGGACGTAAACACCATGAGCTGCGTCAAAGTCCAAGCCAGCAAGATGCCCGGCAGCGATTGCCATGCCGATCGCAGCCATTGCCAGCGCTTCGAGGCAGATTCTGTCAGCCGATGCACGATCAGAGCCAAGCCGTGCAATCCCCCCCAGACGATAAAGCCCCAGGCGGCTCCGTGCCAAATGCCCGCAACCAGCATGATGATCATCAGGTTCAGACAAGTCCGCCACAAGCCCTGACGCGATCCTCCCAGCGGAAAATAGAGATAGTTCCGCAACCAGTCGCCCAAAGTCATGTGCCAGCGTCGCCAAAAGTCGGCAATGTTGGTGCAGAGGTAGGGAAAATAGAAATTTTGCGGCAGCTCAAATCCCAATAGCATCGCACTGCCCCGCGCCACATCCACATAGCCGCTGAAATCTAAGTAAAGCTGTAGCCCATAGGCAAAGGTCGCAAGCCACAAATCGCCGCTGCCCGCCCGCTCAGCGTTGCTGTAAATCAAATTCGTGACCGTGCCCAGATGATCTGCCAGCAGCAGCTTTTTGATCGCGCCACCTGCAATCAGCCACAGCCCTTCAGCGATCTGAATCGGCAGCGGAAAGCGCAGCGTTTGCAACTGGGTCGCAAAGGGATGAAACCGAGTGATCGGCCCTGAAATCAACTTGGGAAAAAACAGCTTGTAGGCAGAAAACTTAAGCAGGTCATGAGTTGCAGGCGCACC
>JBBSFA010000297.1:0-5102 GCA_038239185.1 Elainellales cyanobacterium
AACAACAATTTGGTGGCGGTGACAGAGAGAGCCGCGAAACGCATGGGCGAATTGCTGACGATGCTGACTCAGCGTAAGCGCAATCCGGTTGAGCCAAAGATTGCTCAGCGGTTTGTGCTGCAATGCGTGTTGGCAATGTTTGCAGAAGATCGAGAATTGCTGCCAAAAGATCTGTTTATCAGCTTTGTGCGCGAGTGTTTGGAGCGATCGCGCCAAAGCAAACCGTCGAACACCTACGATATTTTGGGCAATTTGTTTCAGGAGATGAATCGACCGGGCATTACGCCAGCGGGACGCTATCAAGGGGTGGAGTATTTTAATGGGGGTTTGTTTGCGGAGGTGCAGCCGTTGGAGCTGACGCAGAAGGAACTGGAGCTATTAGAGGCGGCGGCATCGCAGGACTGGAAAGCGGTGCGTCCATCGATTTTTGGCAATATCTTTGAGTCGGCGATCGGGAAAAGCGACAGCACCGAACGCCATGCCCACGGTATTCATTTCACCTCTGAGGAAGATATTCTCAAGATTGTCCGCCCGACGATTACGCGCTATTGGGAAGAGAAGATCGCTAATGCAACGACGTTGGCAGAACTTTCTGGGTTGCAGGAGGAGTTGCGTCAATATAAGGTGCTTGATCCGGCTTGTGGGTCGGGGAATTTCCTTTATATGGCGTATCTGGAGCTGAAACGGCTGGAGCGGGTGCTGCAAGACAAGATTGATGACCGTCGCAAGTCGGAAAGTGGGCAGGGGCAGATGAGCATTGGCTTTGTGACGGCGCAGCAGTTTTATGGGATGGATACTAATGCATTTGCGGTGGAGTTGGCGCGGGTGACGCTGATGATTGCTCGTAAGGTGGCGATCGATCTTTGCGATATCCATGATCAGCCCGCTCTGCCGCTAGACACGCTGGATGAAAATATTGTTTGTAAGGATGCGCTGTTTACGGAGTGGGTGAAGGCAGATGCGATTATTGGCAATCCACCGTTTTTGGGTGGGAAAAATATGCGGATGGATCTTAGCGACGACTATATCGATCGCGTGTTTAAGCGCTTCCCTGATGTTAAAGATTCGGTCGATTTTTGTGCTTACTGGTTTCGGCTGGCGCATGACCAAATGAGTGAGAAAGGTCGAGCGGGGTTAGTTGGAACTAATTCAATTAGTCAAGGTAAAAGTAGAACTGCTGCCTTGGATTACATCACGCTAAATAATGGATATATTCATAATGCTATTTCTACTCAGGTTTGGTCAGGAGAAGCAAAAGTTCACGTTAGCATTGTGAACTGGTGCAGAGAAAAACCTCACATTTACTATCTAGATGATGTTGTAGTCTCTACAATAAACTCTTCGCTTCAGCCAACGATAGATGTTTCAGCCGCTCCCCGATTGTTAGCAAACCTCAATAAGTGCTATCAGGGAATAATTCCTGTCGGCAAAGGTTTTTTTGTGACTGAGCAGCAAGCTCAAAAATGGATTCAAGCTGCTTCAAAGAATAAAGATGTACTTAAGTTGTCTTCATCCGCTGGGGATTTAACAGATCAACCCCAAGGTTTCCCAAGTAGATGGATTATTGATTTCAATGATTTGGACATTGAGGAAGCTGGTAACTATTTACTTCCATTTGAACAGGTAAGAAATCTTGTAAAACCAGAACGAAACGAAAATCGTAGAGCAGTAACAAGAATTAATTGGTGGAAATTTGGTGAAAAGCGACCAGCCATGAGAAAAGCTCTCGAAAATTTACTTTTTTATCTCAGTATGCCTAGCCATTCTAAATGGTTTGTCTTTCTCCCTACGCCTATCGACTGGCTTCCGAACAATTCAATTAATGTTGTTGCATCTGATGATTTCTACATTCTTGGAATTCTCACCTCAAACGTCCATCGAACTTGGGTAAAAGCTCAAAGTTCTACGCTTGAAGATCGAACTCGCTATACTCACAACACCTGTTTTGAAACCTTTCCCTTTCCGCAAACCCCAGCCCCTAAACTCATCGCCTCAATTCGCGCGATCGCCCAAGATCTCCACACCTATCGCTCCACCCAAATGGAGAAAAAACAGTGGGGCATCACCAAACTCTACAACGAATACTTCCACGAACCCACCAGCCAACTCTTCAAACTCCACGCCAAACTCGATGCGATCGTCCTGCAAGCATACGGCTTCAAGCCAGATGATGATTTACTCGAAAAACTGCTGACGTTAAACTTAGAATTAGCCGAGAAAGAAAAGCAAGGAGAAGCGATCGTGGGTCCCTGGGCACCCACTCAATCAGTATCAGAGGTGCAGGAGTAATGCCCACCATCAGCAAATTCTATGGCATAGTCGTTTTCATGAACTACAACGATCACCCACCGCCCCATTTTCATGCTCGTTATCAAGATCAAGAAGTCATCGTAGAAATTGATACAGGTTTGGTAGAGGGAAGGATGTCGAAACGAGCATTGAGGATGGTGCTTGAGTGGTTAGACATACATCAAGCAGCCCTCACGAATAATTGGGAGTTGGCTAGGCAACGAAAAGCTCTACGCGAAATTCAACCCTTGCAATAACTAGAGGTCACGATGTTTCTTCATGTTGAGAAGCTGGAATATTTAGGAGCGTATAAACTCAGACTGAGCTTTAGTAACAACGTTACTCAAGAAATTGATTTGGCAGAAGAACTCTACGGCGAAATCTTTGAACCCCTCAAAGATCTAGAGCTATTCAAACAAGTTTTCCTAAATCCAGAAACCAACACGATCGAATGGTCGAACGGCGCAGACTTTGCTCCAGAATTTCTTTATAGTCTAGGGCAACCTGTTTCACAGACAGCTTGATGCCCTGAGTAAACCGACTATTTTCGTTAAAGCATATCCGGAGTAACTGTCATGGAACCCACGATCTCGATTGATCCACAAGCGCTCAAAGCCCTCATCAAAGAAAGCGTGCGTGAAGTCATGCGCGAAGAGTGGTTCAAATTCTTCGATATGCTGACTCCCTATGTAGACAACAAAGAGCAAGCCGCGATCGAAGCTTCATTCTCCCCAACTGATCACCCAGAAACGGACTTTGTGGACATCACAAACTGGTTTGACCATGAAAATCAAGCTCAGTAAAACAGCAAAATTCGCATCATCTTTCAAATTCGCAGAGAAACGAATGAGATTTTCATTTATGACATCAACTACAGAGGTAATATCTACAACCAATAAGGAAACCGAATCATGACAGGCGATCGCTTGTTCTTCACTGCCCAAACTCCGCTCAATTGCAGCATTCGCGTCACTATCACCTATTGGAACATCATCACCCAGATCAAGCACCCAATCATGAACGGGCAAGAAGAAGCAGTACAAGCAATCCTGACCCAACCCGATGAAATCCGATGCAGCCGTAGTGACCTCAACGTGTATCTGTTCTACAAACTTCAGCGAGAAAAGCGATGGCTCTGTGCCGTCATCAGACAACTCAACGGAGAAGGCTTTCTGATTACCACCTATCCCACTGATGCAATCAAAGAAGGAGAAACTGTATGGCAGAAGTAAAAGTTTACTACGATCGAGTCGGCAATACCTTAACCGTCTGGTTTGGCAATCCCCAAGATGAATACATTTGCGAAGAAACGGGGGATGAAGTGGTCTTAATGAAAGACAGCAACGGACAAGTTATCGGATTTGAAAAACTCAACTACACCCTTCCATCCACCACAAACCTCAAGATCTCCTTTGAAACAGCATCAGCATAACCCTTGTTCATTTTTGAGTTAAGGAGAATATCATGAGTACCCCCATCATTACAAAAATCATTAAACAGATAAATGACTTACCTGACGACTTACAACAGCAAGTTCTTACCTTTGTTCTCAATCTGAGGCAAGAGAAGTTACAAAAACCTGCTAATGCCTGGGATGTGCTGGAATCTCTCACCGGAACCGTTGAAGCCCCTGCCGATTGGTCAGCCGAGCATGATCATTATCTCTACGGCATACCCAAACACCTGGAAACCGAATCATGACAGGCGATCGCTTGGCTGCTCGCCTACAAGAGTTAGGGGAAGACCCAGATACATTGTCCTAATTGGCTTTGAATTAGCCTTTCCTGATTAGCTCGGTTGCCCAATCAGTATCTTCTGCATTTAGCGGGGGTTGGGCAGGCTGTGTGTAATCGATCGCCAGATGATACCGACCCCGTTCATACACTCCGTCAAGAATAGCTTGCAGATTCACCATAGGCTCTTCCTCCCCTGGCTTCAATGGCACTGGGAGATTGGGAACCTCCTGCCGCACGCTAAAAGCATAGAGTTGAGCCGAAGGACGGCGATCGCTGCGGCTCACTACAATCCGGTAATCCGATTGGGTTGCTCCCAGGATGGGCAAAGGCTGTCCGCTCCGCAGCAAATCAATTTCCACCAGATGCGTCAAACTGGCTAACACCTGATTGCGTTTCCGTTGGTATGCCTGCCTGCCCTCACCCGCCCGTTTATTTTTGGGTGATAAAATCTCGATCGCCGTAATCACTGCCCCCGTTGCTACCTCTCGTATTTCCAGATATCGCTCTTGCACTTCCTCTGCGATCGGCAAAGTGACGGTGATGGGTTCGACTAGGGGTGTGAGCGTTGCAGTTGCAGAAGTTTGGCTTGGCTCAGGTTGCTTGCCAACCACAGAAATATCGGGAATACCCACTAGCAGGCTATCGCCTTCGCCGCTGAAATATGTCCGTTTCTGGATCGCCACCCTGTACCGTTCGCTGAGATGATCGCTTAAGTCATCTGCGATCGCCACAATCAAACGGCTATGCACTTCTGACCATAGCTCAGGGTTCTCCAGATAGGGGTTCATTCCAGGAAAAGGCGATCGCATAATCCGACCTTAGCAACGATTTTTTATCCCGTCGTCAGTTGATTCATAGTGTCAAGGTAACGTTGGTAAGCTTGAACGACCTCAACTCGCTGCTGCCAATCAGTTGCCAGGACTTCTATAGCCATGTGAAACCGAATCTCCGCTAAACGATTGAGAATTACCAGAAAATGTCCCGTCTGGATCGTATGGGCAAGATGTCCACTGCAAAAGGCTATACCCACCACATTTATGATCGCTTAGCGCTGCCAATATTTGCAGGCGGCATACG
>JBBSFA010000298.1:0-5083 GCA_038239185.1 Elainellales cyanobacterium
CTCCAATCGGGACGTTGAGCAAACTTATCAGCAAGCCCTCGTCGATCTGGCGGCATTGCGAATTCCTGTGGATGATGGCGAACTCGTTTGGATTCCGGCAGCGGGGATTCCCTGGTTTGTTGCCGTCTTTGGACGCGACCCCCTGATTGCCAGCTTGCAAACGATGGCAGTAACACCCAACTTAGCGCAAGGTACATTGCTCAAGCTAGCCGAGTTTCAGGCAACGGAAAAGGAGGATTGGCGGGATGCGGAACCCGGTAAAATTCTGCACGAACTGCGTCAGGGGGAACTCGCACACTTGCAGCAAATCCCCAATACGCCGTACTACGGCGCGATCGACACCACGATTTTGTGGATTATCACCCTATCTGAAACGTACCGCTGGACTGCTAATCGCACCCTATTAGATGACTGTCATGCACCGTTAGAAAAGGCATTAACCTGGATTGATCGCTATGGCGACTTTGATGGCGATGGTTTCGTGGAGTATTGCAGCCGCTCTAAAGACGGCATTCAAAATCAGGGTTGGAAAGATTCGGGGGACTCGATCCGAGATGCGGATGGCAATATTGTCAATGCCCCGATCGCGCTTTGCGAAACCCAGGGTCAGGTCTATGATGCGTGGCGACGAGCGGCAGATCTCTATGATGTTCTCGGTCAACCCAACCGCGCTCAGGAACTCCGCCAGAAGGCAGACGAACTGTATCAACGGTTTAACGATCGCTTCTGGATGGAGGACGAAGGCTTTTACTGTCTGGGTTTGGATGGCAACAAGCAGCAGATTTGCTCGATTACCTCGAATCCAGGTCACTTGCTCTGGTCAGGCATTGTGCCGCCTGAACGTTCTAAACAAGTGGTGCAACGCTTGTTTCAACCCGATTTGTGGTGCGGTTGGGGCATCCGCACACTGTCTGCTAAAAACCCAGCTTATGACCCGCTCGGCTATCACACTGGCAGCGTTTGGGCACACGACAATTCATTCATTGCCGCCGGACTAAAACGCTACGGCTACCACACAGAAGCT
The DNA here is from genome assembly GCA_038239185.1 of Elainellales cyanobacterium. GTDB lineage: Bacteria > Cyanobacteriota > Cyanobacteriia > Elainellales > Elainellaceae > FACHB-886. Next base: position 1,025 of record JBBSFA010000298.1, read on the forward strand.
AATCGCATTACTGAAGGAATTTTTGCGGCTGCCAGCCTGTTTCAAAACTACCAGATGCCCGAACTGTTTGGCGGTATTGAACGGCAGCCTGAAAAATTTCCCATTCCGTATAGTGATGCCAACATTCCACAGGCGTGGGCGGCAGGTGCGCTCCTCTGGCTGATGAGCAACTTATTGGGGCTGAAAGCGGATGCGCCTAATTGCCGATTGTATGTCCAGCCAGTGTTACCAGACTGGTTGCCAGATCTGCAACTCACCAATGTAGTCGTAGGCGAGGCAACCGTTGACTTGCGCTTTTGGCGCGAGGACGAACAGACCAAATGGGAAGTGACCCATCAACACGGCGAATTAACCGTGTGTCTCAGCGATCGCTAGAAATAACACTCAAAAACCAAAAGGAGATTTCATTATGGCTACAACCAGAAACCGTCCAGTCCTCCCCCCTGTATTCAGTCAGAATGCTGACAAATTTGAACAGGCAGGACTCTTTCTGATGCGGTATGGCATCGTACTGATTTTGTTTTGGATTGGGTTGCTAAAGTTTACTGCCACCGAAGCTCAAGGCATTCAGCCTTTTGTGGAGAACAGCCCATTTTTTAGCTGGATGCTGCCGTTCTTGGGTTTGCAAGGCGTGTCGAATCTAGTTGGCGTGATTGAAGTGACGACGGCGATCTTGATCGCGACTCGTCCCTGGTCGGCACTGGTCTCTGCGATCGGCAGCGCCATGGCAGTGATCACATTTCTGATCACGTTGAGTTTTATGCTCACCACACCCAAAATTTTCGATCCCACCTTTCCAGTCCTATCGGCGCTACCAGGACAATTTTTGAGTAAAGACATTTTGCTACTGGGCGGGGCGCTGTGGTCATTAGGAGAATCATTAGGAGCGTTAAATGGCGATCGCAATGGTAACAGTGTTCGTCACTAGAAATTGGAGTTGATGCTTGCAATGTGACAGGAACAACAAGCCGTTTCGTCCCTGTCACATCGCGTTTCTGGGTCGGGGCAACACCAAAGTCTATGGGGCTGCTCTGATCCGAATGCGCGATCGTGACTTTGAAGCGGTCACTCATAAAGGCGGAATTTCGCCAGAATGGTGCGTGAAATACCAGGACTTTGAACCCTACTACATCCGCACTGAGAAACTCTATGATGTGCACGGGCTACAGGGAGAAGACCCGATCGAGCCGCACCGTAGCTTCAGGGCTAAATTACATAGCAGAAAATCGAGTCAGTGTTTTTGATTAGAGGGCAGCCATTTAGCCTTATTGCATAACTAGCCATTAAATAGAAACTAACTATGTTTTCAAGCCTGAGAAAAATTGAAAATTCATTGAGCAGAAACTTCACAGCGATTGCTACAACAGGCTCGAAATCTACGGTCGCTTCAGTTATAGCAACCGTAATTATCAGCTTTACAGCAGCAATCACAGCGGGTTCAGTGATCGCCCTTACTTCGGTTGTAGCGTTCGGATGGATCAAACCTAAAGATGAATCAGCCAACAAGGTAGCGATGTATGCCTCAATAGGGGCAATAGGTTGCGGTGCAATTCTGGGTCTAGTCTACGTTAGTCAAGCAAGTGGAAAGCAATCGAAGCCAACATTAAGCGATCAGCAAGCGACTCAGCAACCTGATGATAGCACCTGGAAAAATTGGCGTAACTTTGTTGTGGCTCGTAAAGTGAAAGAGAGTGAGGAAATTACCTCGTTCTACTTACAGCCTGAAGACAAGGGCAAAATCCCCAATTTTCAACCCGGTCAATTCCTGACTATCAAACTGGATATTCCTGGACAAGCAAAGCCTGTCATTCGCACCTATTCACTCTCCGATTACAACGAACCCTGTGAATATTATCGTCTCTCCATTAAACGGGAATTGATGCCAGAAGGACTAGATGTGCCAGCGGGTTTAGCGTCTAATTTTATCCATGACCAGATCCAGGAAGGTTCTGTAATTTCAGTAAAGCCCCCCAGCGGCAAATTTATCCTGAATCTGCAAAAGTCCTCACCTGTGGTATTGCTCAGCAATGGGGTAGGAATTACACCCCTGATCAGCATGGCAAAAGCTGCTACTCGACTCAATCCCGATCGACCTATTAGGTTCGTGCATGGTACCAGAAATAGTAGATTTCATGCCTTTCGATCTGAAATGTTAGCGCTTGCCGAGCAGAACCCTAATCTACATATCCATTTTGCCTACAGCCGTCCTCAAGCGGAAGATACAGGTCACTACCAAAGCACTGGCTACGTGAATATAGAGTTGATTCGATCATCAATTAGTCAAAAAGCAGAGTATTTTTTGTGTGGTTCTCCACCCTTCATGGAGTCAATTCAAGAGGGACTAAAGCATGCAGGTGTACCTGAAAGTCGAATTTTTTCTGAGTCGTTCATTAAGGCAAGCAAAGCAACTACTGAGCATCCATCAACTGAAGTTTCAAATGAAAGTGAGAGAGCGGAAATTACCTTTACCCAATCGGGTAAAACTATTGCGTGGGAATCGAATGCAGGCAGCATTCTAGACTTGGCCGAAGCGAATGATCTAAATCCTCCCTACAGTTGCCGACAGGGTATTTGCGGGACCTGTGTCTGCAAAATTCTGGAAGGTGAGGTGGAATACCAGGAAACTCCAACAGCAGAGATTGAGGAAGGTTCAGTGCTGATCTGCATTTCTAAACCTAAAACTGCAAAAGTTATCCTTGATCTATAACATCGCGAGGGAGCGAGTTTGCGGGGGGTGAGCCGCGTGACTCGACGGGCTGACAATACCCGTGGTCAGTGTAGTGCGCCAAGCCGCTCACAAGGCACAACAAATGCACAACGGAGAAGTGCAGCAGGGAGAGGGAGATGAATTGATCAGCGATGAAATGGGGTCATTCGTCCAAAAAACAGACCTAGGGTGTGGCTGGAAGTGAGTGACTTCAACTGGCTCTGGCAGGAGACAGGCGTGAAGACCACAGCAGCACAGAGAGCGGGATTGGCGATTCACTAGTGAAATTGGGATGATTTGGTCTCCTACCCCACACTACTTTGACGCAGAACCCAGCAGGCTAATACAGCCTGCTGTTCTGCGATGGGATTACCCTACTTACGGCGACGCGCCTCTCGCTTTTCTTGGTCTTGCCGCCGTCGATCGCGCCATTCCATTGAGGTCAAAAAGGCAACGCCACCAGTGACTACAACCAGTAGCCCTAGTGCCAGCGAAGCCAGAACCGTGAGTGTAATACTTTCAGCGCTCATAAACTAGCCTCTAGCTAAACTAGCCTCCAGCCCTTATAGACCGTTGCGACCCCAGATCACAAGGGCGATCGAGAAGGTAAACACGGTCAGCAGCCCAACCCAACCCAAAGACAAGATATCCATAGCTGAATCTAAAACCCGCAATACGTCAATTGATTACAAGTCAGATCATAGACGAAATCGGGGCGTTGCCGAAAGGGAAACATTGCGCTGGATGAAGAGTAGGCGCGATCGCTCGCCTATAATGGCAGGTAAAATCCAACCCGATAACTTAAGCAGCATGAGCCAGCTTCAGGTGACGATCGCTTTCCAAGAGCCAGAATTAGACGATGAAGATCTGCAAGCTGATGTAGATCGGCTCTTGCCGCAGATTCGCGAAATCGATGGCGTTGAAGAGGTGGGACTTGTGCCTGTGGCGGAAATGCCGACTGGGGCAAAGTCGATCGGCGGCATTGTGGTCGGCGCAGCAAAGTTTGCGGTGGATAACTCCAATATCCTGAAAGGGCTGGTGTTTATCGGCGGTCGGCTGGTCAACGGCAAAACCCTGAAAGCGACGTTCAAAGCGCCTGATGGTCGTGAGTTTAGCGGGGAAGCAGGCAGTCGATCGGATTTTGAGTATCTGATGCAACAGGCTGAGGAGTTTTTCGATCGCGGGAAGCAGCCATGAGTAAGATCGCCCTACTGATTGGGGTCAGCGAGTTTGGTGAATCCGATTTGAAGCCGTTGCCGAGTGCCGAAGAGGATATCAAGGCAATGGCGCGGGTTTTGCAGCAGCCAGAACTGGGTGGTTTTGATGAGGTTCGGGCTTTAGCTAATCCGACA
>JBBSFA010000299.1:0-5062 GCA_038239185.1 Elainellales cyanobacterium
GAGACCGATGGCATCTGAGCGCTCGCCTCAACCGTAAACTGCTGGCGCACACCGTTTGTCGCTGGTTGAATCGCGCTCACCCCAATCCGCTGTCCTTTGCGGATTGGGTCTCACAATGAACTAAAGAGTTGCACATCGCGTGCGAAGTTTCTATTTTCGCTCTTCGTTGCCATAACCCTAATGATTGCCGTCTTTGCTCATAACAATGATGTTAGTGATTGCGATCGGTCGGATTGACTCGTCAGTTGCTGCGATCGCCCTCTATTTAAACCCTAGCGAGCTGAATAGTCACAATTTGCCAAGGAGCGATCGCTTCTACCGCTCCAGCGATCGGTTCTTCCAGGAAGTTGGTTCGTTTTGCCGATCGCCCGTCTAAAAATCGGCTCAGCAATAGTCCCGTCTGTTGATTCAGGGCAAGGTTAGCGGTTTTGCCTTGTGCCTCGTAGCAGCGGAGAATCCATTGATTTGGGTTGTCTTCGGCAGGTTTGAAGGCAGTCAGGACAAGCGAGTTTGCCTGCAAATCGAGGAATTTGCCGCTGGGAGGGAGCGCGTTGGCAGCGTTAGCCCGATCGCCCACGATCGATCGTAACGGCTGGTTTAGCTCATAGCCGCGCCGGACGGTTTGGGCAGCTTGCCAGGATTGGTCGTGCGGATAGAGCGCATAGGTGAACTGATGTGTGCCGCGATCAGAGGTAGGATCAGGCCATTCGGAGCCGCGTAGCAATGTCAAGCGAAGCTGGTTAGGCGTGGCATCATAGCCGTGTTTACAGTCGCTCAGGAGGCTGACTCCGTAGGAATTGTTGCTAGCAGTATCGCTGAGGTCTGCCCAGCGTAGCGCCGGGACTTCCCACTTGGCTTTTTCGGCGGCAGTTTGGGGGCGGGTGGGGCGATCGATCGCGCCGCAGGGAATCTCGTAGGTGGCAGCGGCAGCGTTTAGATTCAGCGGGAAAGCCGCTTTGACGACGACATGTCGCTCTTGCCAATCGACCTGAGTTTGAATTTGCAGAACGCTGGAGCCGCGATCGAGGATATAGAGCTGGTTAAACGTCGATTGTCCGAGCTTGCGAATCACCCGAATGCGCGTCGTAATTGCGCCCCGATCTTCGTAAAAGATTTGCACGATCTGAGCAGGCGGCAGCGGATGTTGGGCATAGTTGGGGTCAATATTCCAGGCATCCCAATACTGTCCGCTATCTTGAAAGGCTTGCAGGTCATTGGCAGGGCGGCTCAGCAGATCGCGCTGATAGATTTTATCGAACAGCCCTGACAGGTTGCCCGTGGTGGGATCGATCGCCGCTCGGATCTGGTCATTTTCCAGCAGGAACGTGGGCACGATCGCAGGTGGGACTGGATTGCCTGTCGATCGCGGCATCAGCCAATAGCTGCGATAGCCGATCGAGGCAATGTTTTCGGCAACAAAAAAAAGCTGACAGTAGGTTTTGCTACCCTCGCGCCAGCAGTGAGGCTGACTCGGCTCCTCTTTGCCGTCTAGATCGCAGATTTGCCAGAAGCACGATCGCTCGTCTTGCGTTTGTTCTGTGGAAACCGAGATCACTTCCGATCGCGTCCAGTTGAGTGGATTGAAGACGGTGATTGGCTTCGCTTGCGGGTGCGGCGGTGCAGGGAAAGCAATCTGAGTGGCGATCGCTTTCATCGCTTTCTGGCGAATGTTCCAGCCCATATCTAAGGCTGCTTGCCAGGTCTGATTGGCTTCGGTGAAGACGGGCGTGATCGAAGAACCCGGTAGGATATCGTGAAACTGGTTGAACAGGACTTGCTTCCAGGCGGCTTCCAGCTCCGCTTTGGGATAAGGGGCTTTCGTCAGCAGGGTTTGAATCGAAGCAAAGAGTTCTGCCTCGTACAACACATCCTCACAGCGGCGATTGAACCGTTTTTGATCGGCGTGGTTGGTGTAGCAGCCGCGATGGAGTTCCAGGTAAAGCTCGTTGTTCCAGGCCGGGAAGGCAGTGGAGAGTATCCCCTCCGTGGCAACAAGCTGATCCAAAAACTTTTGGGCGGTGGTGAACGTCAGCTTAGGGAAGAAGGGCGACTGCTGCCAGCGGCGAGCAACTTCCAGCATGTCGCGAGTTGGGCCACCGCCATGATCGCCCACTCCTGGCAGCCAAAGGCTCGTTTGCTGCTGAGTTTTAGCCTCCCAGCGGCAGGCATATTGCGCCATCTTGACTGGATCGATCCCTTCTCCGATCGGCGCAGATTGGAGGCTAAAGAGTTTTGTGCCATCGATCGCTTGCCACCAGTGCGCCTCATGCGGAAACTGGGTCGTGTCATTCCAGCGCAGCTTTTGGGTGACAAAGTAGCGAACTCCGCCCTGCTTGAGCAACTGCGGCAACTGCCAGTTAAAGCCAAACGTGTCGGGCAACCAGGCGATCGTCCCCCGCTGGTTAAACGTTTGCTGCAAGTAGCGCTGCCCATAAAGCAACTGCCGCGCGATCGCCTCACCACCTGTCAGATTCAGCTCTGGCTCAATCCACAGTGGCGCAACGCTGACTTCCCAGCGTCCAGCGGCAACTTGCGATCGGATCGCAGCGAACAGATCCGGGCGGTTTTTCTGCATCCACTCGTATAGAGCAGGCGTAGTGTGGCAGTAGGTTAGCTCTGGAAAATCTTTTTGCAGGCTCAAGACCGATCGAAAAGTACGTTCTGCCTGCTGCCAGGTTTCGTTGACTGCCCACAGCCACGCCATGTCTAAGTGAGAATGTCCCAAGAGATGTATCTGGCGTTGTTTGACCCAATCGCCCAGTGGCTTGAGCTGCTGCCGCATTTGGGTTAAAGCCCGATCGAATGACTGCCGATCGCAGACCGCCAGCACCGACCAGGGAATTTGATCGGTTGCTAGGGCGATCCCCTCCAGTTTGTCGGGCGCAAAGGCTGTTTTATCGGATGCAAAAGTAGTGGCGAACTCGCACAGCACCGTCAGTTCATCTGCGACAAAGCTTGGCTCTGGGCAAGGATTAACCGCTTGGTTGGCAAATTCGTAGAGGCAGAGCGATCGCACCAACGCCCCATTGTCATGTCCAGGACTCTCCAGCCGAATTGCCACCTCAAAGCCGTCATTGTGCTGCACCGCAGGACTCAGCAGCAGGCGGGTATTGGCATCAAACAAGTCGCCTTCCTGCACCAGCTTGCCGTTGACATAAAGCTGCGCTCCCTGCGCCCACCATTGCACTGCCAGCCGCAGCGTCAAGCCCTGCAACGGATAGCCGCCTAAGTTGTGCGGCACGACAATTCGCTGCCCCAGCCACAGCACCCGCTTTCCTTTCTGCCAAGCGACATGATTCTTTACATTGAGCGAAACTGCCGCCCAAGTCTGCCAGGTCGCCGCTTGGGTCGCCTCAGCCGCAGCCAAATCACCCTGATAAAATCGCCAGCGCGACTGGACGCTGAGCTGAGACAGCAGGCGTAGTCTAGCGATCGCTTCAGCAATTCGATCGCTGGCAAGCAGAGGTTGGGAAGCCGAACGGGGTGCAGCGCTAGTCATTTTTCGGGGAAATTCCAGTTAAATTAAGGATGAAGGCAATTAGAATCGATCGTCCTTTCTGGACTTAGTGATAGCTCATAACTTTCAATAAAAGCCATACTCTCAACTCTTCCCCATGTCTCCCCCTGGACGCTACAAAAGCAACCTGTTTAACTTTTTATCGCGCCAGTCGATGAATCTGCGCGATCGCTCCAACCAAACCTGGCGGCAGATGAAGCTCGCGGCAGTTTGGGGGGTGCAGATCTTGCTGTATCCAATCTATGTGGGATTTCAAGCGACGCGATTGGTGGGGAAGCAGTTGCGGCAAACGGCGCGGCAGGTTTTGCCAAAGCTGAAGGCGGTGGCGCAAACGATCCAGCCTGTAGAGAAAAGTGATTTTTTACTATCCGATACGCCGATCCAGCGATCGCTTCAGTGGCTCGATCGGCTGACTTTGTCGCTGCCCGTCGATCGGCTGGCGATGCAGCTTGATCCGCAAGATCCCTTGGCTCCAGGCGTTTTGGTGGTTGTGGGCGGCAGCGCCATTGTGGGGACAGGCGGCTCCAAGCCGGAACAAGTTGGGCTAGAGATTGTCGGATTCAACCAATCCGCGCATCATTTGGCATTGCCGGAAACTGCCCAGCTTAGCCCGGTCGCTTCCCATGCTTTGGCGCGATCGATCAAACCGATTCAAGGTTTAGCCTCGCTGCTGACTTCTCGCAATCTCGTACTGGTCACGACCGAAAATCAGCTTTTGGATGTGCTGTCATTAGAGCAGCAGGCGATGCTTCAGCGACGGATCGTTGGCGAAGTGGCAAGCTATTGGCGGCAACAGCGATCGCTAGCCGCTCAGACGGGTCAGTTGCGCCCGTTTGTGGACTCTTTTCTGCCGCTGCCTGCGGAACGAACTCAGGCGTTGCCGCCGATCCGAGCGATTTGGCAGGTGATGAGCTGGATGCAAACTAGCGCGGTGGCGATCGCCGCTAATCTGTTCCAGGAGGCATACCTGCTGCCCGCCGCCCCGACTGCTGAGCCGCAACTGCCGGAAGCGATCGCTGCGTTGCGATCGGCACAGCCCATCTGGAAAACCAAAGATGAATGGCTGACTGAAGTGGGTAACTGGCTACGAAGCAGCATCGGCGTGACTCATTTGGCTCCAAAGCCTACTGCTCCTCAAGGTGCGATCGCCGCTGCCCAACAGCCTTGGCTGACCCCCGAAGATGTGTTGGGTGCGCCCAATCAGCCGCGCGGTTTCATGGCGCAGATTCAAGCCAAGCTACGAGAAGCGCAGCGAGGTGGATCAAAGCTGGTGCGATCGGCTGCGGCTACGCTTGCGCCCGCTCAGGCAGATTGGGAATCGCCCAAGGCTGAAATTCTACAGAACCTGACTCAGGCAGAAATTGCCCAACGTGCTCAGGCAAGTCAATCCCAGCGATCGCTCGGCTTGCGTCGATCGGGACAGCTCGTTGCCAGTCCGTCCGTCCCAGAGGCGATCGCAATGGCTCTGCCTGACGCTCTTCTAGAGGAAACATCTCTAGAGGAAGTCTCCCTGACTCGATCGACAGATAGCGCCGCACCCAATCA
>JBBSFA010000300.1:0-5050 GCA_038239185.1 Elainellales cyanobacterium
GAACAGATATTACCTGTTCTATCTGCGCCATTTAGTATTTGCGTTGTTTGCCCTGACTCGCTAGACTAAAACGTCTACTTCACTATTCGCTATCTGCCGTGCTATCCAAACAATTGCTGTCCCACTATCGATCGCTCAGCCAGCAACCCTTAACGCTGGTAGATGTGGAAACAACCGGGCGTTATGCTGCGGGCAACCGGGTCATGGAGATTTCTGTCCTTCAGGCAACGCTAGCAGATGGGATTCAGCATCAACAAACCAGTCTGATCAATCCTGAAGAACCCATTCCGGCTAAAATCAGCGGCTTCACAGGGATCACCCAGGCGATGGTCAAAACTGCGCCGATCGCTGCTCAAGTCCTGCCAGACTATCTGCCGCTGCTCAATTCTGGAGTGCTGACGGCACACAATCTGGAGTTTGATTATTCTTTTCTGCAAGCAGAACTCGGGCGGCTCGACATCGTGTTCGATCGCCCCGCAACCGAACAGCTTTGCACCGTCCAGCTCTCTCGTCTGATGCTGCCCGATTTACCGTCCCGCAGCTTGCCCGATCTGGTGCGGCACTTCAAATTCAAGGTCGGCAAGTCGCATCGAGCTGAGGCTGACACGCTAGCCTGCTGGCTCCTCGCCCAGCATCTCCTGACTGAACTCAATGCCGAATCCGATCCAGTGCTGCTGGCAAAATTTGCACGGCAGTGGATGCCGCTCAAATCTGCTGCCGAGATGTTGGGCTGTTCTGAAGTACAGGGGCGATCGCGCCTGACTGAAGCCAAAGCTGAGTCTCGCTTCGTGGGTCGCGGCAGCAAAGGCACCTGGATGTATCGTCGAGGCGATGTGGAACGGGTAATGGGCGATCAGGATCAGCAGATGTCGCTGCTTTAGACCTCCACAGGTTCTTTGACGGCAGGAACGCTGTAATTGCCATTGGAATCGACATTGACCTGTACCAGTGTTTCTTCGCCTGTAATTAGCCTTGCGCCCCGGTTGCGCGTGAAGTAGTTCCAGCCCCACTGGAGCATGACAATCAGCTTATTGTCAAACTCGATCAGATAATAGATGTGAGCAAAGATCCAGACAAACCAGGCGATCGCCCCCGAAAAGCGCAACTGCCCCATGTTCGCCACCGCTTTGTTTTGTCCGATCACCGCAAGGCTACCTGCATCCATATAGTGGAAAGGCGGCAGGCTATGCCCTTTGATGCGCGCTCGGAGCAGCCGCGCCATGTACTGACCTTCTTGAACCGCGACCGGAGCTACGCCAGGGAGGGGCTTACCATCCTGATGGGTATAGAGCGCTAAGTCACCAATCACAAAAATATCTGGGTTGCTGGCAAGACTCAGATCCGGCTCCACAATCACCCGACCCACGCGATCGAGCGTTGCGCCTGCCCGCTGCTCCAAAACCTTCCCCATTGCAGAAGCCTTAACGCCCGCTGCCCAAAGAATCGTTTTGGCAGGAATCTCCTCAATGCGATCGCCCTGCTTCGCGGTCACCACATCTTCTGCAATATTCGTCACCAACATTTTGGTGTGAACTGTCACGCCCATGTGCGTCAACGATTCCGTTGCCTTCTCGGACAGATCTGGCGGATAGGGCGGCAAAATCCGATCGAGTCCCTCTATTAGCAAAATTTTGGCTTCGCTGGTGTTGATGCTGCGGAAGTCCTGCTTTAGCGTGTTGTAGGCTAGCTCAGCGATCGCGCCTGCTAGCTCAACGCCTGTGGGACCTCCGCCGACAATCACAAAGGTCAACCAGGCTTGGCGCTTCACTGGATCAGTTTCTTTTTCTGCGGCTTCAAATGCCATAAAAATGCGGCGGCGCATTTCTAGCGCGTCTTCTACGGTCTTCAGTCCCGGAGCTGTGGGCTTCCAATGGTCATTGCCGAAGTAGTGATGGCTTACCCCTGTTGCGATTATTAGGGAGTCATATTCAACTTCACCGCCTTTGAGAAAAACTTTTTTCTGGGCTGGGTCAACGTCAGCCACCTCGTCCATCAGCACTTTGACATTCTTGAACCCGCTGAGAATTCCCCGTAGCGGCGAAGAAATGTCGGCTGGAGACAACGTTCCGGTCGCCACTTGATATAGAAGCGGCTGGAAAAGGTGAAAATTGCGTTTGTCAATCAAAGTTACTTCGATGGGGGTGTAACCTGACTTTTTCACCCCTACTTTTGCTCCCAGCTCTTTGGCAGCATACAGCCCGCCAAAACCGCCGCCTACAATCACCACTCGGTGCGATCGCTTGTTCGCAGAATCTGTCATGCTCGACTCCTTGTTTTTCTACTCAGCACCGACTCGTCTAAACCTAGCCATCTGTATTCAGATAATGCCCAGGCTAAGAGCCTAGCTTAACTAAAATTATTGTTGAGTAGTAACAGCTACGAGGAGACAGGAATTCACTCAATCTTTGGGATCGCTTCATCCAATGCTGCCACTAAGCGATCGAGTTCTGATTCCAACGTCAAGTAATGCACACAAACCCGCATACAGTCTGGGTCAAGAATCGTTCGGAGCAAAAAGCCCTCTGCCTCTAGCTGTTTCACCAACGCACTGTGGATACTGCTTGCCCGATCAACCTTGAATGAAACTAGCCCTGCTTCTGGCGGTGTTGTCCGCAAACAGGTGACAGACGAAATCCCTTGAAGCTGCTGCCAGAGAGAGTGGCTCAGCTCACAGATTCGCTGATAGCGCTCCTCAGCCGTTCCCCACTCGTTTTGGAGGGCGATCGCAGCGCTCAAGCCAGCGTACAGCGCGTAGTCCGAGGTGGCAACCTCAAAGCGTCTTCCATCTGGCTGCCAGCCGATCGGGTAGCCAGATCCATTCATCTTGACGCTGCGCCAGCCAATAAAAGTTGGGTTGAGGCTGGAAAACGCATCGGGGTGGATATATAAGCCGCCTATGCCAGCAGGCCCACACCACCACTTATGCCCCGTGAACGCATAGAAATCTGCACCCAGTTCGCTGAGATTGAGCGGCAGCACCCCGACCGACTGTGCGGCATCCACCAGCAGCAGGACTGGCGCTTTTTGGGTACGGAAGCGGTGGCAGGCTTTGGCGATCGCCTTCACAGGCAAAACCTGACCCGTATTCCAAAGAATATGGCTAATCACCACGAGGCGCGTGGTGGGGCGAAGGTTCTGGCTAATCACCGCGACCGGATCGCCGTCGTTTAGCGTTGCCATCAGCGGGCAAAAGGTCACCTCAATCCCAAATCGCCGCTGAATTTCCAGCGCGATCGCAATAATGCCAGGATGCTCACAGTCTGACATCAGCAGATGCTCGCCTGCCTGCCAGTCAATCCCCCACATCGGAATGTTGCAACCCACCGTCACATCTTCTGTGAGGGTGATGGTTTCTGGCGGAGCGCCTAACTCGGTCGCGATCGCCGTTCGCATCTGCTGCACTTGCTCAAGCAACCAGCCGTTTACCGCGCCTGAAAAAGGACCGACCTGCTGGATGTACTCGTGCGCCTGCTGCATGGCAGCGATCGCGCTTTGAGGCATCGTCCCCTGCCCTCCGTAATTGAAGTAGGCTTTGGTCGCGAGGGCAGGAAACAAATGACGGTGCTGTTCTAGCTGGAGCAGAGTCTCGGATTGAGTCTGGGCTTGAGTCATGGTGAGAGGCGAAAGGCAGCGATCGCCATTCTACCAAGCTGCTCGATAAAAAACTTAATCAAAATGCGATCGATTTGTTTGACAAAATCGGGGCATTGGGTAAAGATAGAGATCGCGCCAAAAGCGCCCAGTTGAGGGATCGTAGTTCAATTGGTTAGAGCACCGCCCTGTCACGGCGGAAGTTGCGGGTTCGAGCCCCGTCGATCCCGTTCTAAAAGCGCCATATTATAAGCATGGTGCTTTTGTGCTTTTAACGCTTTATCAGGCTGGCAGGTTAGGAGTAAGCTGCGATTGAGCTAGCTCGACAGGAGGGAGATAGTCATACGCTGGAGACTGAACGGCAGTTTGATACCCGCTATATAACTGTCCATTGGAATTGAACAGTGACCAATCTGTCTCTTTGTTTAAATTGAAGTAGAGAACGCCTCTGATACCGGGCGCGCTTGCAAAGTAAGTATAGGCATCTTTCAACCATTTATCTTTCGCTGCAACGCTGGAACCAGTTGCCGTGAAGCTAGTGGTTCCCGTTTGAGCGATGAAAATAGGCTTGTCGGGTGCCATTTTTCTCAGGCGCTGAACATACGGATCAAAGGTTTGGGTGGGAGTTTGCCATTGTTTATATGCGACAGCATCAGCATATCCCCAGTTGAAGGCGCTGAAGGAGACTGCATCGACCGCATCTGCACCCGGATAGAAGGTTTCAAAGGTGCGATCGCTCGGACTCCAGCCGTTGGGAGCAAACACCCAACGCACCGACTGATCCGGCACTCCAGCCGCCTTAAAGATGTCTTGAATATGCCGATAGGCTTGCTTAAAGCTTTGAGCATCGCCGCTATAGGTTTCCCAAGTCCCATTCATTTCAGGCAAAGGCGCAATCCAGGTCGATCGATTTTTCCCTTGGGTCGCCCACGTTGCATAGGCTTTGGCAAACCGCTCTATGGCTGCATCTATGCTGCCATTGACAATGTTTGCCAGCTTTTGATGGGACATCAACTGGATAAAGCCTGTATAGCCATTGTTCTGCAAATTAGTCAACTGAGTCGGAATGTTGTAGTCAGGATTGCTGTCTTCAATGTCCATAAAGAGCGAACCCATTGACAGACGTTTTCCAGTGACCTCTCCGATTTTGTTCAACTGATTTTCAACAACAGATTGATCTCCCCAATATTTGCCCGTGCTCATGCCTAACAGGATAGGCGTATCGGCTTCATAGAATTTTCCGCCGAAATAAGTGCTCCGATCTTGCGGATCAAGATAGCCCAATTCACTGCCTAATCCACTGTCGCCGAAGCCAGAATAGGGCTTATAACTTGCCTTCCGTTCTACATCATAATAATATTTAACAAAAACTTTGTTGGTCTTTGTAGTGTCAACGCCATCCTGAACAGAGAGGATTTGATAGTTGCCCTTCAGCCCTGTTTCATTGGCTACGGTATCC
>JBBSFA010000301.1:0-5048 GCA_038239185.1 Elainellales cyanobacterium
CAGACCTTGTTTGCCCACTGCTCAAATTCTTTGTCGTGCGTCACCCCTCGCTCTAGCATGATTGGCTCAAACTTGGTTTGACCGGGCGAATGTCGGGCACTGCTTGGATCGCCGCCTTCCCGATGGGTCACAACCTCAGTCGATCGCTTCAGCGCACCGACTTTGCTGATTCCTGCCACATATTTCCCGTCCCACTTCACCCGAAACTTAAAGTTTTTGTACGGGTCAAACCGCTGGGCGTTAACGCTAAACTTAGCCATCGTTCTTTCCTTTGTTCGCTTGTCAGTCGGTTGTCAAGAATCGATCGAGAGTATAGTTTGCACCGTATCAGGTGGCAATCTGACCTGCCATTTGCTGGAATTTCAGAATCACGAACTCTGCTGGTTTCAAAGGTGCAAAGCCAATGATGATATTAACGATACCTTGATTGATATCATTCTGAGTAGTCGTTTCGCTATCGCATTTGACAAAGTAAGCTTCTTTCGGCGTTTTGCCTTGGAACGCACCCTGACGGAACAGATTGTTCATAAACGCGCCCAAATTCAGCCGAATTTGCGCCCACAGCGGTTCATCATTCGGCTCAAACACAACCCACTGCGTCCCGCGATACAGACTTTCCTGCAAAAATAGCGCCAATCTGCGAACGGGAACATACTTCCACTCTGAGGCAAGGCGATCGTCTCCTGCCAAAGTCCGCGCTCCCCAGACGATGTTGCCATAGACCGGGAAATAGCGGAGGCAATTGACTCCCAGCGGATTAAGAACGCCATTCTCGCCGTCTGTCAATCCTACGGGCAAGCCTCGCACACCAGTCAGACCCGCTTCAATCCCCGCAGGTGCTTTCCAGACTCCGCGTTGGGCATCCGTGCGGGCAAAGGTTCCGGCAATCACACCGCAGGCAGCAAACGTTTCCAGACGATTCTCCTTAAACGGATCTGCCAGCTTGACTCGCGGAAAAAACAGGGCGGCATTGCGTTTGAACTTCTCGTCGCCCAGTGCCGCAGTAAACGTTGCCAAATTGCGAGTCACATCGTCTTTGCTATCCCAATCTTGCGGCGGGTCAATAATCAACATGGCACGCCGCTTCACACAATAGGCTAGCGCTGCCGCCCAAGTTTCTTCTGAGATATCAATCGTTCGCCGCACGGGTGGGACGCAGAGCAAGTTGAAGAGATCGGCTTTTTCTAGCGAGTAAAGCCCAGTCTTTTTCACCTCGCTGCCCAGATATAGCCCATCATCGGCGGGTGGAATTCCATCCGCGCCGCGATCGTTCGCATCAGTCGAAACAGCAACAGGGGCAGGCATTTCATCCGGTCGTCCACCCCCCGCAGGCAGTGTTCCCAATCGCACCAAAGCCGATTGCAGCTTCAGGACATCCCCGATATAACGCGAGGAAGCCTGATCCATTGAAAGGTTGCGAAAAGTCTCTAGATTAGTAGAGTCACCGTTTTCGTAAGTTTCTGCAATCAAGTTAAAGGTGGCATCTGGATCAGCCGTGACATAGTTAATAGAAGCCCGCAGCGTATTTCCCCAATCGCCTTCGCTAGCCGCTTCTAGCACCAGCGTTTCAGTCACTGCTGCACCGCTTTTATCTTTGGTCACAGGCAAAGCGATTTTAGCGACTTTGCCGCCTTGATCCCCACCGCCTGCAAAAGGCTGATCGGCAACCGCTCCAGGTCGAGCCGTGAGGATACCGCTCTTGACACGCGCCAGCTTCGAGGAATTCAGTTTGCTGGCAATTTCACCCGGCTTAATCTTGGCGAAAACTTCTGTCGTCGCCGCTTTTTTGAGGGTTAAATTGAACGAGTCTGGATCGGCCGCATCGATCGCATTCAGATCAACCGCGACTGTAATAGTGTTACCTTCTGCACCTGGAGCCTTTGCTTCTAGCGTCAGATCACCCAATTTCGTAGTAGCTTTAGTGCCCGGATTGGAAAGCCGCACGATCACAGCATCGGAGCCGCCGTTTAGAAAGAATTGCTGTACGGCATAGCTGAGCGTACTTTCGAGCCAAAGTCCGCCAAACTGCCGCTCAAAATCGCCAAAGCTCTGAATCCGCACAGGCTCATGAGTTGCACCCTTGAGCGCAAAGCCAATGAAAGCCGTAATCGAAGTTGCTACCCCCGCGATCGTCCGCACGCCGCTGGGAAGCTCTTCAATATACACACCGGGATAAGTAGGAATGACAGGCATGAATTCTTCCTTTGCGTAGAATGAGAAGGAATCAAAGCGCCGTTAACTGCAAGAGACAACACTCATAAGGTCGCTCAAGCATAGGGATAAACAATACAGGCAGCAGATATACAGGTGATAAATGATACAGATAATGAATAATACAGAAAACTATCAAATAGCTGTATACAATCAGACAAGTGTAACTAACAGATCACGAAGATGAGTTGTAAAGCAGGATTTTAGCAACAGAGAAGCAATTGCAAGCTTCCTAATTATTCCGCACTGTAGAGAATTTTGGTAGAGAGTGTAGCGAATTCTTAAAGAAAAGCCATTAATCTCAAACTTCGATCGCCCATAGCCCCGCTAAGCTGAAATTAGATTTTTGTTAGAAATCGATCGAGGATTCGTTTAAATAGCCATTTGAAATAGCCATTAGTTTCTGGTGAATCATGGACATTACCCGACGCGAAGCCCTTAGACTTGGACTAGTTGGCAGTGGAGCCTTGCTATCAGCCTGCGGATGGGCAGATAGATTTGCCGAAGCAGCCGAAGCAGCCGAATGCGCTCATGATCCCTTGCCGCCCAGTCCGCTCTTCTCTAATCTCAGCCCACAGCTTTTAGCGCGACGTTTCGAGCCAGAGTTGCCGATCCCCAAACCGCTAGCGCCCACTTTTAGCAAAACCTATCCGGTGACAATCAGAGGGCAAAAGATCACGCAGCCGATCGACTACTACGAAATGACAATGCGGAAGCAAAAGGTGGCAATTCTTCCAGCATTGGGGGATAACCCTGCTATTACGGCTGAATTTTGGACTTACAACGGCACTGCGCCAGGACCTCAAATTCAGCAAACGAAGAACCGGGTTTCTTGTATCCGCTTCATCAATGAATTAGGGCAGGATGCCCAAGGAAAGGATATTTGTACCTCGGTGCATCTGCACGGCATGGCATCGTTGCCGCAGTACGATGGCTACGCAGAGGATCTAACTTCGCCAGGATACTACAAAGATTATTACTATCCCAACAACCGCGCCTCGATCCTTTGGTATCACGATCATGCGCTGCATAGAACCTCCCGCAATGTCTATATGGGTCTAGCGGGAATGTATGTTGTACGATATGAGCCAGAAGATTTCTGCAAACCCGATCGGGCAAACTGCTTGCCCAGCGGCGAATTCGAGATTCCGCTGGTCATTCAAGACAAAAGCTTTACTCAATCGGGTAACTCAAATGAGTGGAAGCTGGTGTTTGACGATCGCCGTCAGCAAGGGGTTTATGCCGATGTGGTGCTGGTCAACGGAGTCATGTTTCCACATGTAACCGTGAAGCGGCAAAAATATTTTTTCCGTATCCTCAATGCTTCTGCTTCCCGCACCTATCAGCTTACTCTGAGCGAGCATGAAACCGTGCAAACGACTGGCGATCCAGTGTACCAAATGCAGGTCGTTGGCAGCGATGCCGGACTGCTGGCTCAGGCAGAACCGCTGCCGGCTCCCCACCCGCTGCGAATTGGAGTTGCCGAAAGATACGGGGTCGTCATTGACTTCTCTAAGTTTCCAGCAAACGTGAAACACCTCTATCTGCGAAATCTCAACTTTTCGACCAATCTAGGTTCAGAACTGTCAGCCCTGCTGCGGTTTGATTTGCAAGATCAGCCTGCCCAACCCGCCGCCAGTCGCTGTGAACTCCCAACCCCGCTGGGGATTATGACCGATCGCGAAGCCCTGGAAAATCGCTTTGTTAAAACCCGGACGCTGCGATTTGGACGAGGCGGCAATCAATGGACGATCAACGGACAGACCTGGAATCCTAATCATGTTGAGGTGAATCCGGGTCAATGCGACATTGAAGTCTGGAATTTGGTCAACACAGGCGGATGGAGTCATCCGGTTCACATTCACTTAGTTGACTTTCGGATCATCGATCGCAACGGACAGCCGCCCTTACCCTATGAGCGAGGCTGGAAAGATGTAGTCGTCTTGAGTCCATTGGAAACCGTTCGAGTCATCGCTAAGTTTGCCCCCCACCGAGGCAAATATATGATCCATTGCCATAACATTGTGCATGAAGATCATGACATGATGACTCAGTTTGAAGTCGGCACAGGCGGCGCTGATCCGCTATCCGATCGCGCCAAACCGCTGCCAGCGCCGCCATTGGGTTCCCTTAGTCCGCCGCTATTAATTGAAGATATTCCGTGCAAGTGCTTTGAGCCGCTGCCCAACAACTGCAATATTGCGATCGAGCCACCTGAAGACTGCAAAACGGCGTTGATGCCCTAGGCGATCGTCGATCGAGCATAATGCCTCCGAAATCTTATGATCTGAGGAATATTCTCTGGTGCAGAACCTATTCAGCGAGCGCCGAATACATCACAACCCCTAAACCCATGCTTATGAACCATAAAGCGCACGATTAAATGCTTTAACTGCCTCCATGTCATAAGGAGCGGCTGGCTTAGACTGCTCCTTTTCCGAGGTTGAATCTTGAGCAGAGTTTCGATCGGCAGGACGCTGAGCCTGAGATTCGGCAGTCTCTTGTTTTTTATCTTGTGTTTTTGCTGTACCTGACGGCTGCGGATTTGCGGGAGTGACGGGCGGTTGTTCAGGCGATGCAGCAATCGACAGGGGCACAGCCAGACCAGGTTGCGAGAAAGGGCTGAGTAAAACCAGATTGATAATCAGTGCCGTTGCGGCAATCAACCGAAACAGACCAGAGCACAAGTTTTTTAGCATAGCTTTTGGCGGTTTTTATCAATGTGTTTATTTTTAGATCATAGCTCTGCCTTCCTTTCACCTCGATCGATCTGCATTCAATCTTTAGAGTCACAATCAGTTCGCCCATGTCCCAGGAGCTATCCGGCAGAGAAGATA